>JAWABU010000036.1 GCA_038884455.1 Candidatus Thermoplasmatota archaeon
TCTGAATATCAAGATGGATCTGATGGATTTCTATACTTTATACGATTGTCAGGCATTTGATCCGCATGTGAATCGACAGAGATTTAGGGAGGAATGGTGGGCTTAACCGATGACCAATGAAAAGATATTAAAAACAATCAGAACACGCTAAGCATCAAAAGATTTTTTTTATTGCATGTTTTTTTCCGATGATTGATATATCTTAAGGTTGCTTTCTCTGTGCAGGGTAACCAAATATTTATCAATCACCCATCAATACCGGTTAAACATTAAATATACGAAACAACATTTTAACCTCGCTTTTTGAGGTGATGTCTTCCTATGGATCAACAACAGACAGTGATTGAAACCAAAACAAACAAACAGGTAGAAATGAAAAGCATTGATGGCAATACTGCAGCAGCTCACATTGCATATGCGTTTAGCGATGTTGCGGCTATTTATCCTATTACTCCTTCGACACCGATGGGCGAAGAAGCAGATAAGTGGGCTGCCTACGGCAGAAAAAATATCTTTAATCAGGTGTTAAAAATCGCTGAGATGCAGTCTGAAGGAGGAGCTGCAGGAGCGGTTCATGGAGCGCTTTCGGCAGGAGCATTTGCAACGACGTTTACAGCTTCGCAAGGATTATTACTTATGATTCCAAATATGTATAAGATTGCAGGAGAACTTATGCCTGCAGTGTTTCATGTCACTGGTCGGGCGATCGCAGGTCAAGCGCTCTCAATTTTTGGAGATCATCAAGATGTTATGGCGGTACGTTCAACTGGATTTTCCTTCCTCTGTTCAAATTCGGTTCAGGAAGTTATGGATTTAGCGCTCGTCGCCCATCTAGCTACGATTCGAGCAAGTGTCCCATTTGTTCATTTTTTTGATGGTTTTAGAACATCGCATGAGATACAAAAAATCGAGGTTATCGGATATGAGGACATCAAAAAACTTGTTGATTGGGAGGCAATCCAACGACATCGAAATCGTGCTTTAAATCCAGAACATCCTCATCAACGAGGAACTGCGCAAAATCCTGATATTTATTTCCAGGTGAATGAAGCAGCTAATCAATATTACAGCCGAGTACCGCAAATCGTTGAGGAAGAGATGCGGAAAGTCGAACAGTTAACCGGCAGGTCATACCATCTTTTTGATTATGTCGGCTCGCCAACCGCTGATAGGGTTATTGTTATGATGGGTTCTGGTTGTGAGGCAGCTGAAGAAACAGTTCAATATCTTTTACAAAGAGGGGAAAATGTGGGTTTAATCAAAGTTCGGTTGTTTCGACCTTTCTCTGTTGATCATTTTGTTCATGCCCTACCGAAGACTGTCAGAAGAATTGCTGTTCTTGATCGGACAAAGGAAACGGCAGCATTAGGTGAGCCATTATATCTTGATGTCTGTTCAGCGATCCAAAATAAAAAACTTGACATTCAGGTATATGGAGGTCGGTATGGTTTAGGTTCAAAGGATTTTACGCCAACTATGGTAAAAGCTGTGTTTGATAATCTTGCTGCTCAAGAACCAAAGAATCGATTTACCGTTGGTATTGTTGATGATGTAACGCATACTTCGTTGCCACTTGGTGAGCAAATTGATCCTGCGCCAGAAGGTTTGATTCGATGTAAATTCTGGGGCATTGGTTCTGATGGTACGGTTGGTGCCAATAAAGAAGCAATCAAGATTATTGGTGACAACACCCCACTCTACGTCCAAGGATATTTTGCATATGATTCAAAAAAATCTGGCGGTGTGACTATGTCACATCTCAGATTTGGAAAACATCCAATCCATTCAACGTATCTTATTGATAAGGCAGATTACATCGCCTGTCATCAACCTTCATATGTTGATAAATACGATTTACTTGAAGGTATAAAAGAAGGAGGAACATTTGTACTCAATGCACCGTGGACACTTGCTGAGATGGAAACTAAACTACCGAATTCATTAAAAAGAACAATTGCACAAAAAAACCTGAAATTCTATGTCATCGATGCAGTAAAAATTGCAAAAGAGCTGGGTCTTGGCGGCCGTATCAACATGGTTATGCAAACCGTCTTTTTCAAACTTTCAAATGTTCTGCCAGTCCAAGAAGCTATTAATCATTTAAAGAAATCGATTGAAAAAACCTATGCAAAAAAAGGACAAACAGTTATTGAGATGAACTGGAAAGCAGTTGATGGTACACTTGAAAAAATTGTTGAAGTTCATTATCCCACTTCCTGGAAAGACCGTCCTGATGATCAAATACAAAAAAAAGATGAACCTGCCTTTATCTCAAAAGTCATGCGTCCGATGCTCGCACAGAAAGGGGATAAACTTCCGGTGAGTTCTTTCACGCCTGGTGGTATTTTCCCCCTGGGGACAACAAAATATGAAAAACGGCGTGTTGCCATCATGGTTCCTGAATGGGTTGTTGAAAATTGTATCCAATGTAACCAATGTTCCTTGGTGTGTCCGCATGCAGCAATACGTCCATATCTTCTCACCAATGAAGACGTGAAAAAAGCTCCTCCTGGTTTTACAGCAAAAAAAGCAGTTGGAAAAAATGCCGCTGATTTATTATTCAGAATTCAGGTATATACTGAGGATTGTATGGGTTGTGGTAACTGCGCTGATGTCTGCCCTGCAAAGGAAAAAGCATTAGTTATGAAACCCCTTGAAACCCAGCTGGATACTCAGGTTCCCTCACAGCAGTTTATTGAAACGCTGCCATCTCGAACCGGTGGTTTTGATCGATACTCAGTAAAAGGCTCTCAATTTCAACAACCGTTACTTGAATTTTCAGGTGCCTGTGCTGGATGTGGTGAAACACCGTATCTCAAGCTTGTCACCCAACTTTTCGGAGAGCGAATGATCATCGCCAATGCAACCGGATGCTCTTCGATTTGGGGTGGTTCTGCTCCCTCGGTACCTTTTACCGTGAATAAAGATGGATTTGGACCTGCTTGGGCAAATAGTTTGTTTGAAGACAACGCTGAATATGGTTTTGGCATGGTTCTGGCGATAACACAACGGCGGGCAAAACTTGCTGATCTTATCAGAGAAGCACTCCCGAAAACAACCGGTGACCTTCACGAGGCATTTCAGGGTTGGCTTAATGCGATGAACGACCCGGAAAAGTCAAAACACTACGGGGATAGAATTAAAACATTACTTGCTGGGAATCGTAGTTCTGATATCCTCCAAGAAATCTGGAATCTTCGGGATTTGCTGACGAAAAAATCAATCTGGGCTGTTGGTGGTGACGGTTGGGCATATGATATTGGGTATGGTGGGTTGGATCATGTACTTGCAATGGGAGAGGATATCAACATTCTGATATTTGATACCGAGGTGTATTCAAATACTGGAGGGCAATCTTCAAAAGCAACACCTGCAGGTTCTATTGCAAAATTTGCAGAATCAGGTAAAAAAACTAAAAAGAAAGATTTAGGGCTTATGGCGATGAGTTATGGCTATGTCTATGTCGCCTCGATTTCGATGGGTGCGAATATGAGCCATGCGTTAAACGCTCTCAGAGAAGCTGAATCTTATCCTGGGCCCTCAGTAGTCATTGCCTATGCTCCCTGTATCAATCATGGTATTAAGAAAGGCATGGGAAAAACTCAGGAAGAAGAACGACTTGCAGTTAACTGTGGTTACTGGCCGTTATTCCGGTATGATCCACGTCGCGCTCATGAAGGAAAAAACCCGTTCCAACTTGATTCTCAAGAACCCAATGGTACCCTTCGTGAGTTCTTAAGAGGAGAAGTTCGATACGCTGCTCTTGAACAGACGTTCCCTGAAGAAGCACATAGACTTCATCAAATGCTTGAAGATAATATCAATGCACGGTACAAGATGTATAAATCCATGGCAGAACGATCAGAATAAGTTCCTTAAACCAAATAGTATTTAATCATCTTCTTTTCTATGCAGAGATGGTATACCTAGAGGGACAAATCTTGCTTCAACGAGCACAAAAAATTGCCGAAATCATTCAAAACGCCCGCTCGGTCCATATTGTGACCCATATTGATGCAGATGGTTTAACAGCGGGTGCAATTGCAGCATTAGCTTTGAAACGACAGGAGATCAGCTACAGTATTGAATGTGTAAAACAGCTCGATGAAGCGGTCTTGTCACGGTTAGTCAAGGAACACTATCCCTTAGTATGGTTTACTGATCTGGGAAGTAGCATTGCTGATTCTTATGAATCTATCAATAAAATTATTACTGATCATCATCTCTGTTCACTTGATACCAATACAGATTTTCATCTTAACCCTCATCTGTTTAATTATGATGGAACCTATGAAATAAGCGGTGCCGGAACGACGTATCTTGTTGCTAAAGCATTAGATGAAAACAATACTGATCTTTCGTCTCTTGCTATTGTTGGTGCATGCGGTGATCTTCAAGATCATCGATTCTGCAAATTGACTGGGTATAATGAATATATTCTTTCTGATGGGATTACTCGAGGTGTTCTTCAAAAAAAACTTGATATTAGATATTTCGGGCGAGAAACCCGTCCGGTAGCAAAACTGTTACAATATGCAACCGATCCTGAAATTCCTGGGATATCGGGACGCGAAGAGGCTTCTGTAGCATTTCTCCAGGACCTTGGGATCACCCTCAAAGATGGAGATTATTGGCGGCGATGGATCGATCTAACAAAAACAGAAAGGCAGAAAATTCTCTCAGCAATTGCACGACTTCTCCTCCGCAGAGGCTATGGTCATATGATTACAAAACGGATCGTTGGTGAGATTTATATCCTTTCACAGGAACAACCAGGGAGTGAGCTTCATGAAGCAAAAGAATATGCAACATTATTAAATGCGACTGCACGGTACGGCCAAGCTGATGTTGGATTAAATGTTTGTCTTGGTGATCGGAATACCTGGTTTAAAAAAGCTGAAAAGTTATTGCTTGGTCATCGTCATAATCTTGTTGAAGGACTTCAGTATGCCCGCGAAGAAAAACTCGAAAAACGGAGGTTTTTACAGTTTTTTCATGCGGGTTCTGGAATTCGTGATACCATTATAGGGATTGTTACTAATATGTTGTTGAATTCGGATGCGGTTGATCGGAACCTTCCTATTTTTGGCTTTGCAGATACAGAGAATGGTGATGTGAAAGTATCGGCGCGGGCAACACAAAAACTTGTTGATAAAGGTTTGAATCTCTCACAAGCATTGAAAAATGCGGCAAAAGTTGTTGGTGGTGTTGGTGGAGGTCATAGTATCGCTGCTGGTGCAACAATACCAAAAGGAAAAGAACAAGAGTTTTTGACTCTTGTCGAACAAGAAATCCAGCATCAACTTGATCCAGGTTTATAGACTTTTACAATTTTAACTTCAAAAATAATTGTTTCACCTGCAAATTCATGAAGACTGTATCCAGCTTTTTCGATTTCACTAGCGTAGAGCATCTCAACGAAGAAATTTGAAATATTTTTAAATTCTCGCGGAATTGTAAATGATAAATTAAATGAATATACCTTCGCCACCTCAGTATAGGTGACTTGTGACTCGTTTGCTCCTTCTCCTTTGATTGTCATTGAAAAGTTTATTTTGTCAGTGCTGATATTTACAACAGTAAAATTGTAGATGTACTCACTTCCGTAGAACTGCTGGGTGTAGTAATAGCTTTTTCCAATAGTTGTATTGCTTGTTAACGTTACGGTACTCTCATCCCATGTCACTGTTGTATCTTTTGGTAAGACATAGAAGACAGGGTTGTTTGTAGTTAATCCCTGTTGATCATATAAAGGAGTAATTTCAGTAATAAACGACAGATCTGCTGTCGGTGTTGTTTTTATTGTCACGGTTGAATCGGTACTGTCAACAATGTTACTTGCATTTTTCCATAGATGGCACGGTGGTGGCACAAAAAGTGCCCCAACCTGATTATACACAGCGAGCTGATCAAAATCAGTAATAATTAACTGAGGTGCTGTAAAATTTTTTAATGCTTCTAGTTCTACCCATCGCAGGTTCATAGAATCCTTGGAATACGATGTTACTTCAACGTTCATCGGCAGGCCAATAGAGATATTTTGAGTTGTAAAAATGCTACCAACGCCTACTTTATTTGTACCAAACGCTTTTTCAGGAGGTATTGGTCCAATGGTTGCTGTTTGCCCTTCTCGTAAACCAATAAGCCCTTCTATAAACCCTGCGACATACGTATCTCCGATCTGATTTGAATATTTTTTATATTGTTCAGGTGGTTTTGCTGAACTGTCCGTTGTTACGAAAATCTTGAGAGGTGAACCACCGGTTTTGTTTTCTGGGTAGAGATATGATGAGTCAAACAGCGTGTTATTTGATGCGAATCGTGCGATGTAATGGACGTCGCATAGATCTCCTTCTTTAATGGTTTTATCAACAAAAAGATTTTCAAAAATATCTGGATAGTACATGGCAGCGAGAAAGACAGATAACGCTGCAACGATGATTATTACAAGTGTTATGAGCGCTATTTTTTCTTTTTGCATAAACGTGTTGAATAAGAAAGCTCTATATATTAGTTACTCTTTGGCCAAAGTTCCACCGATAACCGTTCGAATAAACCGTGCAGCAAGGAGCGCGGTTTGCCCATGATCATACGGTGGACAAACCTCAACAACATCAAAACCAACCAGTGAAGGTATAAAAGCATCAAGAATTTCTAGCACCTGCAGTGGTGTTAAGCCATAGGGTTCTGGGGTGCTTGTCCCAGGAGCATATGCAGGATCAACAACATCAATATCAAGAGTGAGATAGATTTTTTTACCCTTTAGCTTGTTTTTTATCTGGCCAATCGTATCAGTTACTCCTTTTTTCTGGATTGTGTATGCAGTAATTGAGAATAACCCTAACTTTGATGCTTCGAGATATTCTTCTTTTTCAGCAGAACGAATACCGACAACCGCGATGTTTTCAATAGGGATATGATCTGAGATTCGACGAACCGCGCAAGCATGGTTATTCATATCGTTTTCATATTCTCTGCGGAAATCAATGTGCGCATCGAGTGACAATACTGCGATATCCTTGGGATATGCATGAACAATCCCCGGGGTAATTGAATGTTCCCCACCGAGAGCAATTGGAAATTTCTTTTCCTTACGAATTGCTTTTGTAAAAGAACGAACCTCTTCAACCATTTGTTGCGGTGAACAGTGTTGAACATGTAGATCACCGTAATCATGCGTCTTGATTTCTCTGAGATCAACACCGGTTCGAAGATCAAAGGTTTCAAAATTCCATGAGGCTTTGCGGATCTGGTGAGGTGCTTGATCTGCACCATGACGGAACGATGATGTTTTTTCAAAGGGAACTCCAAAAAGGATACACTGTCCCTCACTAAAACTTGCATCAGCATCAGCAAAATACGATGAAGAATCCATAGGAATCTGGCAATATCGATAACAAAAACGTTACTTCATGATTATGCTCTCGTGATTTTCTTTTTTCCCATCGCTTGAAGATACATCACTTCATTGCCTGGTTGGAGTTGACCTTTAAACTCCTCAGGAATCGGCATTTCAAACGTTTCATAGGTTTCTAGATCCATCAGCTGCACTGTATCTTCGCCCATTAATGCAAGAACTTGTGCGTTTCTTTTATCAATAATTGGAACACCTACTTTGTGTTTTACCGGATGGACAACACTGCGTTTTTGTCCATCGAAAACACCAATTGCTTCAATACGAGCTTTTGCCTCACCGTGTTTCCCTGGTTTTGAGGTAGAAATACTTACTATTTTACAAGGTTCGTCATCAATCAACATATATCGGTTTTCTTTTAATGTTCTCACTTCAGCTAACTCTTTCATGGTTCTATTCACCTTTTGGTACTTTATAAACAATGTCGTGTTCGCGTACTCGTTGCAAGATTTTAATACCAACTGCATCGCCAGCTTTAGCAGTGGTTATTGGCATTCGGTTCATTTCCATCTGCTTAACTGTTTCTTTCACATCGGTATTTGCACCAACGATATGAACTGTATCACCAACGTTTAGTACGCCGTCTGTTATTTTGATTGCAGCAACACTGATTTTTGTGAAAAAGTGTTCAACAACACCAATTTTCTCTTCAACCATAGTTGCTCACAGACCTGTAATAAGGATAGTTATACTTATACTTCACCGTACATATTTCCTCTGTTCAAACTACAAGTTCATAAATTCCTTTTTTCCCATGTTTTGTACAAATAAATGCTTCCCAGTTATCATCCCACGTCATCTCGTTTTTGCATTCTGGGCAAAGTAACGTGTCAATCACGAGTCGTTGACTTCGCTCCCGTGTTTTACCAACTTCGGCCTTGATTTTTTTCCCAGGATTTAACGAATCCATAATATAAACGACACCATCTGGTGGGAGAAACGGCGTATGGTCAATTTTCCCTCGTTTTTTTCGATATGCTTTCATTTGCATCTTATATTTTTCCATCATTGTTTGCCTTCGGCCCATAGTACTCACCAAGTAAACTTACAGACTAGTATAATGTTATGGTTTATTAACTTCTTTCCCATCTCTCCTTTATACATTATGGTAAAAAAACAAGAACTCCTTGACCTTGATGTAATGAAACTTCTTAATGATCAAGGAATAACCACATTGTATCCACCTCAACAGGAAGCGTTACCTTATGCATTAGAAGGGAAAAATTTGCTTCTGTCGATACCAACAGCATCAGGAAAAAGCCTCATAGCGTATCTAGCAATTCTCCATCGGCTCAGAAGAGAAGGAGGTAAAGCTCTTTATATTGTCCCGCTCCGAGCGCTCGCTTGGGAAAAATATGAAGATCTCCAAAAATTCAAATCACTTGGATTAAAAGTTGCACTTTCGACAGGAGATCTTGACACGTCAGATACGAAACTTTCACGCTACGATATTATTGTCTGCACCTCTGAAAAAGCAGATTCTCTCCTCCGCCATGGTATTATCTGGATTGATCTGATCAAAGTTATAGTCGTCGATGAAATCCATCTCATCCATGATCCCAGCCGCGGACCAACTCTCGAAGTTATCATTGCTCGATTCAAAGCATTAAATCCACATATCCAGCTGATCGGTCTTTCAGCAACCATCAAAAACGCGGTTGAGTTAGCAGATTGGCTTGGTGGAAAACTTATTCAAACAACTTGGAGACCAGTCCCCCTGAAAGAAGGTGTACTATTTCGTGATACGATCCGATTTAACAATAATTCACAGGTAAAAATTATAGGTTCGTCTGAAAATAGCGTTGAATTACTTGTTGAAGAAATAGTAAGAAACGGCGGGCAGGTACTGGTATTTGTCAACAATCGGAAATCCACTATTACAACAGCACAAAAGCTCACAAATCTCATACGTCCGATGCTTACGCAGAAGGAATTGGAACAACTCAAAAAACTCAGAAAAAAGCTTGATACCGAAGAAACTGAATCAACCATAGTATCACAGACATTGCTTTCCTGTGTTAGTTCAGGTGTTGCGTTTCATAATGCCGGACTTAGTAGTGCTGAACGACGAATTATCGAGCAAGGATTCAAAGATCGAATTATTAAATGTATTATTGCAACTCCAACGCTTGCAGCAGGAGTAAATACGCCAGCGCGACGTGTGATCATCCGTGATCTCTGGCGTTATGATGTTAACCTAGGGATGACTCCGATACCGATTCTTGAATACAAACAACAGGCAGGGCGAGCAGGTAGACCAGGCTATGATGAGTATGGTGAAGCAATCACCATTGCAAAAAATAAACAACAGCAGGACGAGATTTTCTATAATTATATTCTTGCTGACACTGAACCAATCTATTCAAAACTTGGTACACAATCAGCACTTCGGATGCATCTGCTCTCTGCTATTGCAACTGGTTTTGCAACTGATACAACAACGATTCAAAAATTCATCAATAGCACGTTTTACTCGTATATGTCTGACACATCAACACTTACATCTGAGATTGATACCGCCCTGCGATTCTTGAGTGAACATGGTTTTATCGCCGCTCATGGGCATGGGTACCAGGCAACGTTGTTTGGTACAAGAACCTCGTCACTCTATATTGACCCATTGTCTGCGGTTCAACTGAAAAAGGCATTAGAATTCCAAGGTTGTAGAAAAAAAACACCATTTTCCTATCTGCATGCGATTTGTTCAACACCTGATCTTCGATCGCTGTATCTTCGTACGACGGACTCATGGATTGAAGAACAAATAGAACATCTTACTGACCAGCTTCTATTTGATATTCCTGATCCTTCGAGTGATGAGTATGAATGGTTTCTTTCAGATATAAAAACAGCATTTCTTCTGTTGGACTGGATTGAAGAGGTACCCTACGACATGTTAGAGACAAAATATAACGTATGGCCTGGCGATATTCATAATATTGTTGAAGTTGCACAGTGGCTCCTCCATGCAATGCGGGAATTTGCTCGTAGTTACAACTATGACTGCGTATCACAGCTGAATGACTTACTTCTTCGAGTTGAAAAAGGAATCAAACAAGAACTCATCAACCTTATCAGTCTTCGAGGTATCGGTCGGGTACGTGCACGAGCGCTCTACAATCAAGGATTTAAAACTATAAATGATTTACGAGGAGTACCTGTTGAGCGGCTTGCTCAGGTAAAAACCATCGGAAAAACTGTTGCGGAAAACATAAAAAAACAACTTGGTGAACACAATCTACAAACAAACAAAACAATAGATGAGGATCAAGTATGATTTCAATCATCGGTGCACGTGGTAGTATTTCATCGGTTGATCATTTTCTCAAAAAACTCGAGAGCCTTTCGGTAAAAGAACAAATGATTGTTCAAGTGTTTGATGCAGATGTTGTGTGTGGTAAAAAGCACTTAAAATCTGCTGCTCTGCATGCACTCCGTGCTTTTAAACAGAAAACACAATCAACAAATTCTCTTGCAAAAGAAATACTCTTATACGCAGCAGGTGAACGACAAATTAAAAAAGCAATCAATAAACTTGGTCTTAAAAAAAATACAAAGAATATCGCGTTTGTTTTCATCAATATGGAACCAAAAAAATCTTCTGAAATGCATCGTTTTATCCAAGCATTTTTAAAAGAACATAATTTTCAGCATGATGATAAGGTACTTGAAGGTGATTACGATACCTTGAAAAGATTTGGAATCACCGATACCGAAATACAAACCGTTTCACAAGAAAAATATGGTGATCTCATCCTTGAAAGAGTAGCCTTGGTTGACATCATCAAATAATCAAAAAAGTATATATATGCCCGTGTGGGGTAGCTTGGATATCCTAGAAGCCTGCGGAGTTTCAGACCTGGGTTCGAATCCCAGCACGGGCGTTCATTCGTTTAACTCAGGTGATACGATATGCTTGATTTCACCTACAACATACCAACAAAAATACTCTTTGGAAGAAATAAAATCGAACGGCTCGCAGAAGAAATAAAACGGTACTCCCAACGGATTCTTTTCGTCTATGGTTCAGGAAGTATCAAACGCAATGGAATTTATGACGCAGTTGTCGGTCAGCTTATAAAAAACGATATTTCTTTTTTTGAACTATCTGGTATAAAACCAAATCCAAGCATTCAAAGTGTACGAGATGGTATCGAACTAGTACGACTCCATAATATAGATTTTATATTAGCAGTTGGTGGGGGGAGTACTATTGATTGTGCAAAAGCAATCGCAGCTGGCTTTTATTGTGATCAAGATCCTTGGTACTATTTTACTGGTAACGAATCTAAAATTAAAAAAGCTTTACCAATTGGAACTGTTCTGACACTTGCAGGAACCGGATCTGAAATGAATGGTAACGCAGTGATTACCAATGAACAAACGCAAGAAAAACTTGCAATTCACACAGATCTTATCCGACCAAAATTTTCAATTCTTGATCCAACATATACCTTTACAGTTCCAAAAGAACACACTGCAGCAGGGATCATTGATATTTTTAGCCATGTCCTTGAACAATACTTCAGCCTTGTCCCAGAAACCTATATACAGGATCGATTCGCTGAATCAATCTTGAAAGCATGTATCCATTATGGTCCAATAGCCATGAATGAACCACGAAACTATGATGCACGAGCAAATCTCATGTGGGCAAGTAGTCTTGCTTTAAACGGCATTCTTGCATACGGAAAAACTGGTGACTGGTCAACTCATGCGATGGAACATGCACTCAGCGCGATGTATGATGTTACACATGGCGTTGGTCTTGCGATACTAACGCCTGCTTGGATGAACTATGTTTTGGATGATACTACACTTCCAAAATTTGGTACTTATGCTCTGAATGTTTGGGGTTTTCATGGAAAAGATCAGAAAAAAATCGCGAAACAGAGTATAAATCAAACAAGGATTTTTTTTGAGAGTTTTGGGTTACCTAAAAAACTTTGTGAACTTGGCGTACCAAAAGAAAGTCTTAGAGATATGGCACAAAAAAGTTGTGTGTTTGGTGATATCGGTAAATTCAAAAAACTTAACACCACTGATGTTTTCAAAATTTTAACTGCCGCATACGAATAATTTTTTTTTGGTCTCCGGTAGGGTGTCCGGAGACCACTTGTTGCTCTGTGTCGTCAAATCAGATCATGTTTGTCACTGATTCTTCATTTCACAGAGACACATAGACAATTTATCGTCTTATTAAAAACATTACTCATTGTATTCGTATTGCATTTTTTGGAAATTTTTCAAACATAAAATTATCAAAAAATTTTTTGAGATTTTTTTGAGTATCTTTTTCATAAAATATTAATACCAAAAACACAATACCGATATGGTCAATTAACGTAACTAAAAAAGTTGAAAAAATGAACAATCTTTGATATATCCATGCTGTAGGAGAGATGAGAAGAGTTGATGGGGAGTTTGACGGGTCTTTCTACTGATTCTGAAGAACCGCCGCCTTTTGATGCCGTAGGACATACACTTTTTACTCGCACGAGAAATATTGAGCGAATTCTTGGTTTCAAAAATATTTACGTGAAATTTGAAGGAAGTAATCCTACGGGTACGCAAAAGGATCGGATATCTCAGTATCACATTCAGCAAGCTTTACAACAACATGCTCAGGGTATAACGGTTGGTACTTGCGGTAATTATGGTATGAGTTTGGCATATTTTGCTAAACTTGTCGGATTGAAAACATCCATCTTAATTCCTGAAAAATATTTCTTGTCACCTCGGCGGAAACTTGAATTGAAAAAACTTGGTGCTGAAGTCATCTCAGTTGACGGTAAATATGAGGATGCAGTGGAGGAAAGTAGACGACTTGCAAAGCATGAGCATCTCTATGATGCGAATCCAGGAAGTGGAAGCGATGGGTGGAAAGGATACAAACCAATCGCCTATGAGATCGTCCAGCAACTCGGTCGCGTACCAACAGCGGTTTCAGTACCAGTTGGTAATGGAACAACACTGTTAGGCATCTATCATGGCTTTAAAGATTTACTCACCCGCGGGGTCATCGATTCGATGCCGTATCTTGTTGGAGCCTCAACACCTGGTGGAAATCCAATTGTTAAAAGTTTTAAGGAACACAGATCAAAAACACAGGATCTACTTCCAACTGAACTTAAAGAAACAGCAATCAACGAACCACTCATCAGTTATCACTCCTACGATGGTGATGAGGCACTCCAAGCAATTTACGAAACCAACGGTTGGGCAGACTACGCGAGTGATACGAAAATGCTCCACTATCATAAAGTCCTTCGAGATCAAGAAGGAATCAATGTGCTTCCAGCATCAGCAAGTGCTGTTGAAGCTTTAATCAAATTTAAGCAACATCGGCAGCTCAATAGTTACTATGTTGTTGTTCTCACGGGGAGAAATTTTAGATAATTAAAAAAAATATTTTTCTAGAAAATGAGAAACAAAACTTTAAGTGTGAGTATGGAAAAAAACAAAGCATTACTGTATGTTGATCGGTTGTACAAAACTGCTGACGGGAAGACGGCCCATGGTCTTATTCGGTACAGTAAACGATACCATATAACTGGTGTTGTTGATACGACTCTTCAACCTGGTGATGCTGGAGAATATCTTGATGGCATACCCCGCGGTATACCTCTGTTCAATAATCTCGACCAAGCTCATGCGTGTACAGATTCAAATGTTTTCATCATTGGAGCAGTTTCAGAAGGAGGTGTTCTCCCCAAGGGATACGATCATGCAGTACTTTGGGCTTTAGAACATAAGTACGATGTTGTGAGTGGTCTTCATGAATTTCTTTCGGATAATCCACGATTCCAAAATCTAGCCAAGCGCTATGGTTGTACTATTCTTGATGTTCGAAAAAAATTCCGAGATTATAAGCGATTTTACACTGGAGAGGCCAAAAAGATCCAATCAATTCGTATTGCGGTACTTGGAACTGACTCAGCAATCGGTAAGAGAACTCTCGCAGTTCTCATTGTGGAAGAATTTAAAAGACGAGGCAAGACAGCAGACATGATTTATACAGGTCAAACTGGATGGATGCAAGGTTGGCCGCATGGCCTTGTTTTAGATGCAGTTATCAACGATTTTGTTGCTGGTGGGATTGAAGGAGCTTTACTTGATTCATGGAATGATGAGCGTCCGCAGTACATGATTCTTGAAGGACAGGGGAGCTTGGTACATCCCTTTTTTCCCGGTGGTTTTGAAATACTTACAGCAGGCAACGTCCATGGTTTTCTTCTCGTTGATGCACCGAACCGACTACACCTCGATGGTTTTTCAGGGTATCCAATGCCTGATCCAAAACGAGTTGTTCAAATTGCTGAACTATTAACTGAAAAAAAACTTCTCGGCATAGGAATAAATAAAGAAAATATTCACACCTCAGAACTTCCCTTGATTAAAAAGAAATACGAACGACGTTTTCACGTTCCTGTTGTTGAACCGATTTCTGAAGGAGTAAAAAAAATTGTTGATATGCTTGAGGACACTTATGAATAAATCAAAGCAATCTCTTCTTTGTTTTTCTTCAATAACTCTTGATGATCCAGTCATCCAAAAAAATACAGCACATGCTGTTGTATCGATTGTAAAAACTGATACGACAAAGATACAATTTACTCTCCGTCTTACCTACGAGCACCCGATTAATCCTGAGTTTAAACCATTGCTTCGTCTTGCGTTTTGTATGCCGCTTCTCAACTATAGTTTGTTTTCACAAAAACTTATTTTAAAATTCCCTATTTCATCATCAGATTATTCTCTGCTGAATGATTTTAACACAATATTTAGTCGAGACATCTTTGTAAATAAACTATTAAACAAAAAAAATCCGTACATCATTCCAGAGTATTTTCCTGATGAATCAACAGTTACACCACATGATGCTGAACCACAAGCAGGTATACAGCCACAATATGTTGATGTCGATCGTAATATCGCCTCAACAACACGATTCGATGATACGCGATGTGGTATTCTCTCTAGCGGTGGTAAAGACAGTTTATTAACCTATGGTCTTCTCAAAGAAATACACGCTGAGGTGTATCCATTGTACATCAATGAGAGCGGGGGTCATTGGAGAACTGCACTTACTGCGTATCGCTACCATAGAAAAACCGATCCAAACACAGCTCGTGTTTGGACCAATGTTGATCGTTTTTATACCTTTATGCTCGATCATCTATTTTTTATCAAACCACATCATCACCGTATACGAGCAGATATCTACCCAATTCATCTCTGTGTTTTTCCGTATTACATCTTTTCATTACTTCCATTATTCATCGAAAATTCCATTGGAAATCTCCTCATGGGAAATGAATTTGATGATGTGCGGTACGAGATACGCTATAAAGGAATCAAACATTATTATGGAATCTATGATCAGCATCAAGATTTTGATCGACGAATGAATGAATGGTATACACACCGAGTTCAAGGATTACATCAGTGGTCCGCATTACTTTCTATTTCTGGATTGGTTGGACAACGTATTCTTTTCGAACGATATCCTGACTTATCACAACAACAACGATCATGCCATTCATGTCATATCCACAAGAGCACAATACTTCCTTGTGGGAAATGTTCTAAATGCCATGGAATTTTGCTTTTTCTCCTTGCTAATAACCTTGATCCAAAAAAACTACAATATACCGATCAGCAGATAACATCGTTTCTCAACACTATCGACCATCATCATCTAAAACTTGATGAAGATGAAAAAAACCAAGCATTTTTCCTTTTAAAAAATAAAAGCAATAAACCAACAATTGGGTGTATTGATCATGTTCAAAAAATCCATCTCAGTAAAACAGGGAGTGATCCGGAGCAGATACCACCACGGTTTAGAAAACCTCTTTTTTCTATCTTTGAGCAGTATACGACTGGATACTGTACTCTAGACAATGAAACATGGGTCCCCATCGATTCTGTAAACATACTCAAACCAACTTTTTAATCATCCGAACGGCATCGCAAGAACCGTGATGTTCATACCGATAATACTTTTTTAATACTTTGATGTCCTGGTAACCATTTTTTTTATAGAAATTGCGTGCACCCTTATTTGTTATCGATACTTCAAGCCTACAGAAATAGCTGCCCCTTTTTTTCATTTCTTTCTCTGCTGCACATAGCAACCTTTGTCCAATTCCGTTTCTCTGAAACTCAGGATCAACATTAATTGTTTCTAAGCCGCATATCCGTGAATTTTTTTTAAATAATATAATAGTAAAGCCTCGGATACGTCCAGCTTTTTCTTCAACTAAGCAAGAGCTTTTTGCTTTTGTTATAAGATACTGTAACTGTCGATAGGAATACGAAGTGTTTCCTGGAAAACATCGTTGTTCAATAGCATATATTTGATCTAAGTCGGTGATGTTTGCGTATCTGATACGTTGACAGTCGTTCATTGGTTACATATAGGCGTCGTGAGATTAAAATAGTTTTACCTTCACGCCTTGCATGCTATTGTTCCAATGCGTCGTATGCATTCTTTGTAATTGCAAACGTATTTGTCAAGCTCCAGATAGACAGAGCTCACTTCTGAGGAGATTCTCAGTCTCTTCCGCAATATTTTTCCCTTGTAACTTCCACGTTGCAAGCAACGAGGCAATATATTGAT
>JAWABU010000037.1 GCA_038884455.1 Candidatus Thermoplasmatota archaeon
GCTGAAATCGGCGGTGAAATTGCGGTTCACATGGTTCGCAACTGTTGGATTAATCTTTTTCTTTGCGCGTCCCATCCAATGAAAAAATGAATGTTTCTTCCTTAATTATCTATTTCGGGATGAAGCCATGAACTCCAAAAAATAGATAGAGAAAATGCTGAACAAACTACAACCATGTTTAGAACACAAGAGAAATTCTCTGAGAGATACACCGCTGAACTTCTTGGAGACATCATTGATGAACGACTGGAAAAATATGCACGAGACGTGCATACCTTTTTCCGTTCCACCCATGTTAGAATCTCAGGAATGTATTCCTCAATTTTTAATGATGCACCAATGGGTTTTTCCTGGGTCCCTTTTGAAAGCATGAACCCTGCAAGTCTTGCACTTCAACTTATTGCGGCACACCGAATTGATATTGAACGAATAAGTGTGCCTCTGGATGTCTATCAACCAGAATCGTATATTCTGTGGTATACCTATTTCTCTAATAAAAAAATGTTTAAAGATTATACGTTAAATCCTAACGAATTTAATGTTGTTATTCCATGTAAACGAAATCCACCAATTATCTCTAAGATAGCCACGTGGACAGAAAATAATTTACAAGATGAAATCAGGAGATATCACCCCGAATTACTCTGAATATTAGATTTTTTATAGAATACTTGCCCATACCGCTTTTTTTCTATTTGTTGGCTAATTAGTCGTGGCTAATTAGCCGATTTTCATGGCTAATTAGCGTCCCTCAAAAATATCAAAGACGAAAAACGAAAACAAAAAAAGAAAAAGGGATGGAGCAGATCAGTTGCATTTTTTATTTTATTTTTGGCAGTATTTCTTTTGTTTTTCCAGCATCCCAGATCGCCTTTATAGCAATGATTCCGGCAGCTGGCGCAGCAAATACTGCAAGGTATGTGATGATATTGGTGAAATAGGGAGCTAAACCCCACCAGTCACCTTTCGTCCATGTTGCTGCGGTGGTTCCGAGAAGTACCAAAATCAGTGTTCCAATTAGAAACATTGTTACTTTTTCATGGGTAATTGTACCGATTGCAAAGAATGATAGCACACCAATAATAAATCCTAGGAGAGCTAATAACGCTCCGACTGGTGTTGCTAATTCGGTTTCCCATGCATTGTTTGCTCCAAATGCAAGTCCAACGAGTACTGCTATAATAATACCTAAAAGCAGTAACCAACTTGCCATTGTTTTCAAACTATTTTCCATCTCTCACTCCTCCAGCTATTTATTTTTCCAGAGTAATGAACGATTTCTTACTATTTATATTTTTTGTTTTTTTCCTTGTTATAACAGGAGAAATACAATTTTTCTTTTCATTCGGATGAGGAGTCTGTATAGTTTGACAGTTTGACATTTTTGTGCGGTAGGTTAATATACCAATGTTGTTAAAATTTAACATGTCACTAATTAACAATATGTGTCGAGGTAGGAGATGAAAAAAACCATGCATAGAGTAGATGTAATGTATGAAATTGAGCAAGAAAACTTGGCAGAGGATATCTATGAAATGTACAAAATTAAAACGCCAAAAGATCGCATAAAATCCATTAAGATAACCGAGAAGGTCTTTGAGCTCATGCGCAGCGAGGGAATGCTTCAAAAAACCGATGATGGATACGTATTTGTTGGAAAATATGACGAGCTCAAAGAGTTCAAAAAGAAAAAAAAGCATTAAGATGAAAATGGTGACAGCAAGAGAAGACTAATTCCTTCTTCTATCACCTCTTCTTATGCTTCAGGTCTTCTCTTGCTTTTTATATCCATCTGAATAATAGAAACTCTTAAACGATTTTACATATTTTCCCTCTCTAGGTAGTAAATGGTGATTTCAAAAGGCAATAAATTCCATAAGAGATCAGATGATGAGTTACCTGATTTTATTAAAAAATTAGAACTTCAAGCGTTGGAAACAGCTGAAGAACGACTTCCATTATACCTCAAGGTGGGACTCAAAGATGCACACCGCATCTTAGATGTAGGGTGCGGTTCAGGGTTTGTAACTAGAGACATCGTTCGCCTTACCAAAGGGCATGTTGTTGCGGTTGATGGTTCTGAACGACTTATTCATGTCGCCCGTAAAATCCTCAAAAATTCAGCAAAAATAACTCTTTGTATCGGTGATGCGGAAACGCTTCCCTTCCAAGATAACAGTTTTGATCTAGTTACCTGTAATCTTATGTTGATGTGGGCAGATAACCCACAAAAAGTAGTTAATGAAATGGCTCGGGTGGCCTGTACTCATGGAAAAGTCCTTGCGTCACTTGAACCAGATTATGGTGGAAAAATACATTACCCTGAAAATGAAAAAATTGATCGATTATTTGCTGGAGAAGTCATTCGTAAAAAAGGAGGAGATCCACACATTGGTCGTAAATTGCGATCATTGTTTGTCAATGCTGGACTTGAAACAACGATCGGCATCGGAAATAGTAGAATTTGGTCGTGTGAAGAAGACAAACAGTATTATCTTCATTCCCGAGATTTCTACATCAAAGTTTTAAAAGACGCAGGACTTTCAGAAAAAGAAATCGATAGTTGGGAATATGAATTTCTAAAATCTCTCGACGATGGGACTCAAGTAAATTTTTTTCCACAGTTTTATGCAATTGGTATAAAACCCAAGTGTTAATTAATATCTTCGAAGTTATCAGGAGTGATCAACAATGACTGCTCACATTCTATATGGAAAGAATATCGCTCAAAATATGAAAAACACTGTTGCAGAAGAAATACAACTACTGAAAAGAAAATATTCTCTACAACCAAAGATTACAACGATTATAATAGGTGATAACCCATCATCTCAGTTGTATCTCAAGCTGCGCGATAAGGCTTGTGAAGAAGTTGGAATTCACTCAGATCATCTGTTTTTTGACGAAACAGCATCGGAAGATACAGTTATTTCGACGATTCATACGTTGAATAAAAAAAAAGAAATTCATGGAATCTTGATTCAATATCCTGTTCCAAAACATATCTCTCAGCAGGCTTTGATGTGTTCAATAGATCCTGCAAAAGATGTTGAAGGTTTTCATCCTTATAATATTGGACAACTTCTTCTTGGAAATGAAACACTGGCGCCATGTACTCCTCGAGCAGTAATTGAGCTCTTGTCCTCTAACAACATACTGGTGGAGGGAAAACATATTGCTATCATCAACCATAGTATTGTTGTCGGCAAACCACTCTCAATTCTGTTGTTAAATAGAAATGCAACAGTGACTGTTTGTCATGTCTTTACAAAAAATCTTTCGGATGTTACCAAAACTGCTGATATTATAATTTCTGCTGTTGGCAAACCAAAATTGATTCAAGCATCAATGGTAAAAAACGATTCGATTGTGATCGATGTTGGCATCGTTCAAACGCCGGATGGCGTTTGTGGTGATGTTGACTTTGAAATGGTTAAAGAAAAAGCAGCGATGATAACTCCAGTACCTGGAGGTATTGGTCCGATTACGATTGCCTGCGCGTTACAAAATATGATCGCGACGTTTGAACAATGCATGCAGCAAAAGAAGAAAAAGTAGTAAATTATTTTCGAATAAATGCAAAATAATTGTTTGAATATGGTTTTCCTTTGATTTTTTCATGAACTATCTTTTCTATGATCAAGCCGGAGCTTTTGATATCGTGGATAAATTCATGCTGTCCATACAAATGATAAAAACGTGAGATCTGCGTCGTATGTTGTTTCCAAGGTATTTCGATGTCGCCAAATTCCCGCTGAGTTTGAAAAAATAGTTCTTTGAAAAAATAAAAGCGGTAGTTTTTCTGCCATCGAGACCATACACTAATTAAACCAATCCCACCTGGTTTGAGAATCCGATGGAGTTCGCGTAATGCATGCTTTCGTTTGTTTTTACCTTTGATATTGTGCAGGGAAGCGATAAAAAGAACTCCATCAAATGAGTTGTCCTTGAACGGCAAGCACGTTACAGTTCCATGGACAAAAAACGTGTTGGAGTTGTGAAGTTTCTGAGTTTTTTCCCGGGCAATACTGAGGAGATTACGTGAGATATCAAAACCAACAACAGATGTACAGTGCTGAGCGCAAGCAAGAAGATGCCGGCCATTACCACATCCAAGATCGATTACTGATGCCGAATGCGGTAACGTTTGCAGAAAATCAAGAACGATTTGCCAGGGTTTTTGTCGTGTTGTATCGAAACTATACGCAATCGTATCCCATGTTTGTTCAGATGTATGTTCGTAAGTATCAATCATACTCTTTTCCATAGGATAACAGAAGATGTTTTTTATGATTTTGTCTCATACTAGGGCACCAAGTGGGAAACTTAATTACCAGGTCACAGAATACAGGGGCTTTAACTAGAACAGTATCTTCGGAGGCAATGCATATGGCTATAATGATTACTGGTTCAGATCTCACCATTGAAAAACTTGTTGATGTCGCTCGGAATTATGAAAAAATTGTCCTTGATCCAAGAGCCATAGAACGAATTAAAAAATGTAGAGCAATGCTTGAAAAAAAGATCAAAGCAAAAGAGATTATGTACGGGGTGAATACAGGAATTGGTGAGTTCTCCGAAGTTGTTTTAAGCGATAATCAAATAAAAGATTTTCAGAAGTATCTCATCTATAATCATGCTGCAGGCATAGGGGAACCTGCCCCAATCGAACACGTTCGGGCGGCGATGCTTGCTCGAATTAACGTTCATGCTCATGGAAATTCAGGATGTCGTCCTGAAATCACGCAAACACTGGTTGAAATGCTCAATAAAAATGTAACACCGTTTGTATGCCAGAAAGGTTCAGTTGGTGCCTGTGGCGACCTTGCACCAATGGCACAAATTGCTCTCCTTATGCTCGGGGAAGGAAAAGCATATTTTCAAGGAAAACTCCTTGAAGGCAAAGAGGCTCTGAATAAAGCAGGAATAACACCCCCTGGTTTAGAAGCCCGAGATGGTCTTGCAATTATTAACGGTTCAAATATGCTTACTGCAATGAGTGCTCTTTTTCTCTATGATGCAATGAATTGGATAAAACAAGCTGAGATCGCAGCAGCAATGACTCTTGAAGCATTAAAGGCAAATATGAAACCCTATAATCCAAAAATTCTTGAGGTTCGAGGTTTTCCAGGTGCCGTAAAATCAGCGAAAAATATCAAAAGATTGATTACTGGTGGTGACCTTGAAAAAGGAACTATGAAATGCAAAGTCCAGGATGCATATTCTATGCGTTCAACACCCCAGGTGATCGGTGCTGCTCGAGACGCGTTAGAATATGCTCGAACTCAAGTTGAAATTGAACTGAATGGCGTTGGCGATAATCCTATTTTTTTCCCTGACGAAAATCTCCAATTATCTGGAGCCAATTTCCAAGGTAGTCCTGTATCACTTCCAATGGATATGGCAGGTACCGCAATCACCATGGTATGTGTTCTCTCAGAACGACGTCTGAATCGATTAAACAATCCTGCCTTAAGCGCTGGCCTTCCAGCATTTCTTACAAAAGGAGGCGGAATGTTCTCAGGGTTAATGCTCAGTCAATATACTGCTGATCATTTAATTGTTGAACAGCGGATATTATCAAATCCTGCTTCGATCCAATCAATTCCTGCCGCCGCGGATCAAGAAGATTTCGTTTCGATGGGTATGAATACTGCATTGAAAAATTTACAAATTCTTGATAATGCATATGGTATCCTTGGAATCGAATTTATGGCTGCTGCACAAGCACTTGATCTCCGAGAGTATTCGTTTGGGAAAGCAGTTACCAAAGCAAAAGAAGTGATCCGGAAACATGTCCAATTTTTAGATGTTGACCGGCCTCTGTATCCAGATCATAATAAAATGAAAGAACTGGTAAAATCCTGTGAAATTTTAAAAGAAGTCGAAAAAACCATAGGACCGCTTCTCTAAAAACTTTTTTTTATTTTCTGGTACGAACTGTACAACAAAATTTTTTAAGAATGAAAAAGAAAAAAACTTTTGGAGACGTGAAAAAGTGATCTTTATTGTATTCATGTTCTTGATGATTTTTTTCTGTATAATTCTTGAAAACAGTGGAACGTATTTTTTTATCCCAGGTTTTATCTGGTCATTGATCTTCTTGGAAATGATCTATGTCGGCACAATCATGTATAAAAATAAATTTTTACATCGAAAAAGTCGATGAAAAAATAAAGCGGATTACGTGATCATAGGAATTTTGATATGCTCTTTTTTTGCAAGTTGTCGTGCCTCTGGATAGCCAGCATCGACGTGTCGTGCAACACCAATCCCTGGATCTGTGGTAAAGACCCGTTTGATTCGTTCATCAGTTTCATGGGTTCCATCGCAGATCACAACCATACCGGAATGGGTTGAGAGTCCGATGCCGACTCCTCCACCGTTATGAATGTGGACACTATCAGCACCAGCAGCACAGTTAAGCAGAGCATTGAGCAATGGCCAGTCAGCAATTGCATCACTACCATCTCTCATATTTTCTGTTTCTCGGTATGGCGATGCGACACTGCCGCTATCAAGATGATCTCGTGTGATTGCAATTGGACCGATCTGACAGTCTCTGACCAGTTCGTTGATTCGTAAAGCAAACCGTGCTCGTTCCCCGTATCCAAGCCAGCAAACTCGAGCAGGTAGCCCCTCCCAAGGTAAAAATTGTTCAGCAAGATGAATCCAATTAACAAGAATTTTGTCATGAGGAAACATTGTAATAATTTCTTGATCAGTTTTAAGGATGTCTTCTGGATTTCCAGTGAGTGCAATCCACCGAAACGGGCCCCGACCGACGCAGAACAATGGTCTGATGTATTCAGGGACAAAACCAGGATAGTCAAAAGCATTAAGAAGGCCTGCTTTATAGGCTTGTCCGCGGAGATTGTTCCCATAATCAAAAACAACTGCTCCGTGTTTTTGGAATTCAAGTAATGCCGCACAATGCTGTTTCATGCTGGTAAGTGACTGCTTGATATATTCTGTTGGGTTTTTTACCCGTAACGCTAATGCTTCAGACAGATTTTCTCCATAATATCCAGCAGGAATATAGCCATTGAGCTCATCATGAGCCGATGTCTGATCAGTGACAACATCTGGTTTGAAGTTGTCGCGAACCAACGCCGGCAAAACATCGGCACAGTTTCCAAGAAGTGCTATTGAAAGAGGTTTGTGTTCCTCTCGTGCAAGTAATGCGAGATCAAGCGCTTTATCAACAGAAGTTACTTTTGTATCGCAAAATCCTTTCTGTATACGCCGATCAATACGTTCTTCATCACATTCAACAGCAATACAAATACCATGATTCATCGTAACCGCTAGAGGCTGCGCACCTCCCATACCACCAAGACCACCCGTAAGAACAATTTTATCGGTGAGATCTGTTTTGAAATGTTTTTGTGCGCATGCCGCAAACGTTTCATAGGTTCCCTGAATGATCCCTTGGGTTCCAATATAGCACCACGACCCTGCAGTCATTTGTCCATACATCGTGAGTCCTTGTGCTTCGAGTTTCCGAAAATGTTCCCAAGTACTCCAGTACGGGACGAGATTGGAATTTGCGATCAGTACGCGTGGTGCGTTTGTCCATGTTTTAAAAATACCGACTGGTTTTCCTGACTGAACAAGAAGTGTCTCATCGTTGTCTAGTTTTTGTAAAGCGGCAACAATTGCATGAAAGCATTCCCAGTTACGTGCTGCTTTTCCTGTGCCACCGTAAATGATGAGTTGTTCTGGCAGTTCCGCATTGGTAAGATTGTTTTCAAGCATCCGGAGGATGCCTTCTTGTTTCCAACCCTTGCATCGGAGCGTGGTACCCTTTGTGAGTGGAATCGTATGTTTCATGACGTATCACATCTAGTGAATCACAAAGGTGTTGTTTAAGTTTTTTATTAGTAATTGTGTGGGAATCGGAAGGAGGCTGGCCTCACGAGGAGGGGATGGGATGCACGTAAAAAAACAACTACCAGCCCAATTCCTTCCAAGAATCACATATTCGTATCTAATATTTATAATTTACGTAGACAATCGTTTCACATAATTCGTCTTTTTGTTTTAATAAAAAGTTATTTCGTAGATAAAAAAATGTATGTATTATATGCGGAACTAACGCATGTAGGTTAGTCATTTTATTGATACAAAAAGGGAAGGACGGCTGGCCTCACTAGGAGGGGATGGGATGCACTCTAACAAAACAACAACTACCAGCCCAATTCCTTCCATAGAATAAAAAGGAATAAGTACTATATATTTTTTTCGCTTTAAACAAAAGAAATGCTGACAACGTTACTTCCTCGGAGGATAATTCTCCCAAGTCTACGTTTTTTTTCATCTTTATCTGTCTCTTCAACCTCATCAAGAACCAGATTCATGTATTCATCGAATCCTAAGAGTTTTCCTTCAATACGTCTACTATCCTTTAACAGAAGAAGTAGTTTTTGATTCACTGATTTTTCGAGGATATCTAATGGTAACGCCATAGCATACGGTAAGATGACAACCCTTTTTAAAGATATTCCTTTCGATTTCTATGGCAATAACAATGGTTGATACCCGCCAACAAGAAGGCTCGGGTCGCCAAATAAAATCCAGGTTGCAGGAACTTGAACATCGATCCATGCATCAGAAAGATACACTGGATCTGAACTCAGCCAATTAATCGGATACGTGGTTGTATACCAATTTATTGCACCTCTCCAAGCATCTCCAAGGATATGTTGACCATAGGTCCCATACTGTTCAAAAAAGGCAACCTCAAGTTCATTGATACCACCGATAAATGCATGTTTATCTTCTTTGGTGAATCCAAGAGCAGTTGCCCCAAGTGTTGCAATAGAACCACCACGAACAACACGGGTGAGCCTCCACCCAAGACATTCAAATACTCCCTCCTGCCGATACCGTAATGTTTTGTTGAAATTTCGAAAGATGTTGACATCAAATTGAAGGTTGTGACATCCTGAAAGCACACAAACAGGATATCGGTTGTTGTTGTTTAAACGATGAACGTTTGTAGTACTTAACGCATGAACAAAGCCTGTTCCATTTGGATTATTATTACCCCATTGTTTTGGACTGCCATGACCAACAAAGTAGAGAAAACCACATCCAGGATTCACCGCTTTTTGCACATCTCTAAAACCAGTCAACGTTCCTGATGAAGTGTATAAGCGGACGGGAAAAAAACCAGTCATATTTTCTAATGCTTGATCACCATAATATTCACCTTCGTATCCAGTCCAGTTTGGATTATGTGATTCCGGGTAAGTATCCCCAGCTGCAACAACCATTCGGTTAAACCATGATTGCCCCCAGGTTTTCGTCTCGTAGGTGATGATTTTGTCGACCATGATACTTACTTCATACTCGTTTCTGCAGGGAAGCCGGCCAACTGCAACATCTGCTGTGAGATCAATATTGATATCCTCGGGTGTTTCACCATAGATCCATTCACCATAATCACCATCGCCATCACTATCCCACGTTGAAAAATTTCCTGCTGCATCATAAATATCAGCATAGTAAAGATCAGAAAGAATTTCTGACTCCCAATCATTCGCCATGTGAAGGTATCGAACAGGTACATACCAGAACGGAAGTTGCCCTTTTTTTCCACCGACAAGAAGCACGTATTTAATACCCCATTCTTCTATCGCTGTTTTAATATAGTATTTTATTTTCTCAGCTTGGTCACGACCATGCCAGTACATCTGATGGTAGATTTCATCTAGTGTCACAAGACGTGTTGATATGCCCATGCGTTGTTTATGACAGACGAGGGGTTCAAGCTCATCGATAAATACTTTTGGTGCAACGATTAAAAGCTGATAGATTGCATTAGTTGATGATGATATCTTTATGTTTGGTATGTTCCCAAAATTGTTTACATCAGTCTTTCTTCCTGAAGTAGATGGTAGCATGAAACACCCGAAAAATAAAAGCGCCATGACCAGTACACAGAGTTTTTGACATTTGAACAACTTCATAGTATTCCCAAGAACTATTAATATAAAACATAGTTTATAAATTTTTACCTACAAGAATAACCTATTGAGGATATCCTCCGATACGAAGGCTTGGATCGCCAAGAAGCGCCCATTGCTGAACGGTTTTTGCATCAATTGCAAAGTCCCAAGCAGCAGGCGTGTTCCAGTTGATAGGATAGTGATCTAGGTAATTGGCAATAGTTGTAGCCCAGATATCCCCAAGTATGTGGGTAGTACTGTGGTTGTATTCATAGAAAAACGTTGGTTGTAGGTAATCTCCAGCACCGCTGAATGATTCTTTATCCTCTTTGCTCATCCCAAGACCAGTACATCCAATAGTTGCAATAGAACCTCCGCCTATTTTCCGAGTTAGTTTCCAACCCCAACATTCAGAAATCCAAGTATAATAATACCATGGATCATCTCGAAGTTTTTTGAGATGAACATCGAATTGAAGATTGTGACAACCGCCGACGATGCATATTGGCATCATATTTCGATTGCGTAATAAACTCATTGATGGGACAGAAAGTCCATCAATCCATGTGTCTGCATCATTGGGCGGGTGGGTGCTCCAGTAATACGGGTTTGCATGGCCTTCAAAATAAAGAAAACCACATCCTTGATTGATCGAACGAATGACATCTCTGGGTCCACTGAAAGTCCCATCAGACGTCCATAACTTCACTGGGGTAAAACCACTCATGTTTTCCAAAACAAGCAAGGTGTTTTCTTCACCTTCGTTGCCAGTCCAGTTTGGATTAAGTGACTCGGGGTAGGTATCACCAGCAACGACGACAATCGTGTTAAACCACGATTGATTATAGGTTGTTGTCTCATAGGTTTTAATCTTGTGAACCATGACAGTAACTTCAATGCTGTTTCTGCAGGCAAGTCGACCAACTGCAACATCTGGGTATAAATCGATTGGTTGATCTTCAGCAGTATCACCAAACCATTCGCCATAGACGCCGTTGTGATTCGAATCCCAACTTGAAAAATTTCCTGCTGCATCATAAATATCAGCATAGTACAACTCTGAGATGAAACAAGGTTCATGAAATCCATGATTCACATCAGCATTGTAACAGTATCGAACCGGTATGTGGCGGAAATCACCGACAAGAAGCACGTATTTAATACCCCATTCTTCTATCGCTGTTTTAATATAGTATTTTATTTTCTCAGCTTGGTCACGACCATGCCAGTACATCTGATGGTAGATTTCATCTAGTGTCACAAGACGTGTTGATATGCCCATGCGTTGTTTATGACAGATGAGAGGTTGTAATACTGGTAGAAATTCTCGAGGTGCAATGACGAGAAGTTCATAGATTGATGATGTTTGAGTTGGTGGTGGTGCGAAGGATGATGAACGAGCAATACTTGAAGGAACAGCGGTTTGATGTGTTTTTGCCTGAGTTATGGGAAGAACCATACACAGGATGATACAGATGCTACAAAGCCCGAGGTGCCTGCGGTCTTTGAACGAAATATAGTGTTTCTTCATTGAAAGAACCCCCAATATATGGTAGCACTGTTGTTAGTTAATAAATCTTTAGCTTGAGAGCAAAAAAACACATAAATAGATGATTTTTAATTCAGAATGGATAAAAACGAAAAATGGTGGTGCACGATGGAATATTGTCGAATTTGCGGTGAACCGTTAGATCCCGAAGATGAGCTCGAAGCTGTGTGTAAAAACTGTCAAGAAGGAAAAACGTCAGATCAGACAAACCTGCTGTAGACGGTGTAAGTACTGTTTTGACCCAGGTAAGAGTAGTTATTCTGCATAAAAAGATTGTATCCATATTGGACGGTCTGGTTGTTGATTCTGTTCAAGGATTTCAATCCATGCTTCATTGGTTAATCGGTTTTGCATGGGTTGTTTAAATTCATAGTAACTAAAAACAGGTCCCGCCCCTACAAGAACACGCCCATCGGGAAGTTTGTACGCAACAATAATAAGATCAACATATCCTACTGCTTCTTCAAGGATCAGTCCTGTGTTAGTATCAGTATGCACATCGGCAATAAGGGTGGTTTCTTTCCCTTTATCGTTGACTCCTAGAACAACTCCTTTCAGTTCGTCGCCAAAATTCCGTATGAATTCATATTGGTCTTCAGTAAGCATTGTCCCTTCAAGTTCGTCAATGGTTATCGCCCGAAGTTTGATAAGGATGTTTGCAAGGTTTTGAAGTCGCACTGTTTCCGTCTCAGTGAGCACACCAAGTGTAGATAAACCGTTTGTTGTCATCCGAGTCAGTGCAAGAAGTCGTGTATAAAATTCAGGTGTTGGTTCAACGTATCCAACTATAGGAAACATGTGAGCGCCACCATCAACTGAAGTCGTTGTTGGTGTATAGCTTTGTTTTGCGTAGAGAATCGTATCATGTCGTAATTCAGTCCACGATGCAAGACACGTTTGAAGTTGTTTATCAAGCCAGGCATCTGTGGTCATGAAGGTTGGATAAACATCGGTTTTTTCAGAGAGTAATGATTGAAGGGTGTACAGCCAGCTGAAGTATAGATTTTTATTCCAGTCGGTTATTGTAAACATTGAGAAGTTTTCTTGTAATTTATTAAATTGTTCGTAGTAGCCGATGTATGCTGTATCCTGATCATTGATGAGAATATCTTTTGCTCGTCGTGATCCAAGAATTGCCATAACATCAAGTCCTCGAGGGAACAGACGGCCATTGTGACCACCAGTAAATGGGGTACCTGTTCCCGTAAATGGACCGACTGCAGGGAATACAAGTTGTTGGAATATGTACGAATCAGGAACAAATCGCTGTCCCATGAACCGCATGCCTTTCGTTTTATCAAGAACCTTGTTGAGGTCTTCAATAGTAATATTTTTTCCTGGAATGATCTCTACTGCACTATTGCCGGTTCCGCCATAGATTTTCGGACTGCGTTGTTCTGCAAGTTTTATTTTTAGTTCTAACAGTTTTTCATCATTTGTAAAATGTATTGTCGGGAATGAAGATCCGAAAACCTGCTGAATACAATCAAGATATTCATAGGGTGTCAAATCATCAGCAACACCGACAAAAAATGAGGTAACCGCATACAGTCGATCCCAGAATGTTTGCAAGGGTTGACCGTCCAAGGTTATCGAAGGTAATGCGCTTGCAATAAGACAGGCTTGAAGAGTCTGGATTTTTGCATCATAGGCTGAGATGAGAAAATTCTGATCTGGACCATGGGGTTCTCCACCTTTGATAAGAAAGGAAATACGACCATACCACATCATTGTGGTAAAATACCGTTTTAGTTTTTCTGACTGGGTATAATGACCACGAGGAACGTACTGGGAATAATCTTCAGCATAGATAAATACCGGGCTCTCCATGAATCCTTGATGTTTCTGGATGAATGTTAACTCATCTTTCACGAGATCTTGGATATACGCAGGAATAATGAAATGAAGTTCAGGGATATCTTCTGATCCATTATAGGTTTCAGTTGGTGTTTGCAGCAAGCTGAGAGCAACAGCAAAAAAAGCACTGTTTCGTCGTGCTGCTTCTTTGAGATCAGCAGCGGTGAAAGTTTCATAATCTGCAATCGATTGATCATACAATACTTTGGTAATGTTGAGGAGAAGGTAGAAAAATTCACGTTCTTCAATTCCTTTAAGAATTTGATCAAATTGTATATGGTACAAGTGGAGTAACGTATCCGAGGTAACAAAGATCGGGATGTTGTGTTTTTTCAGATAGGTGTAGAGTGTGATGATATCATCTTCATTTGAACTGAAGGGAAAAACGACAAATCCGTTGTTTGAAAGAAGATTTTTCTGTTCGATGTTCAACGAAAAAAGAGCATTAATCGTATTGAAATTTTCAATTTGTGATATATCTATTGGGAGAGTATATTGTGGTGGCTGCATCTGGATAACTACTGCATCAGAAGAATAATAGGTCGCAAGTTTATATTTTGGATGATCAAGCTCATCTGCTCGAACTGAAGGGATACTAATGTGCTCTCGATTCATTTCTGGTTGTTGAACACATCCACTTAACCCGACTACAATCAAAAGCGCACACACTCCAAAACAAAAAAAGATTTTTTTGTGATACATAACTGTTTAACCTCAAAGGTAACTATAGTTTGAATTATTTATAAAGTTGATGAAAATGTTTGGAAAACACCAAATTGATGCCGATAGCTTTTAATGGGAAATCATCGATGCTGTACCTGGTTGTATGGTCCTTGAAGGTCTCAGTGATTCACTTCGAAAAACGATTCAAAAAATTGCGAATGCAGTTACTGTGGATGCAACGTTAATCAAAGAAATCGTCCGTGATATCCAACGAGCGTTACTCCAAGCAGACGTCAATGTAAAACTCGTCGTCGAACTATCAAAAAAAATTGAGAAACGTGCTCTTGAAGAAAAACCACCTGCAGGGATGAATAACCGTGAACATGTAATTCGTATTGTTGATCATGAACTCGTGCAGGTCCTCGGCAAAACTCGAGAACTATCTATGAAAAAACAGGTTATCATGATGGTCGGTCTTTATGGTCAAGGTAAAACGACAACCTGTGGTAAACTTTCTCGATATTTTAAAAAGAAAGGATTACGACCAGCATTGATCGCTGGTGATGTTCATCGACCTGCTGCATATGAACAGTTAAAACAGATTGCTGAACAGGTCGAAGTACCATTTTATGGCGATAAATCTGAAAAAAATGCTGTAAAGGTTATCAAAGATGGACTTGAAAAATTAAAAAAAACCTGCGATGTTATAATTGTCGATACCTCAGGGCGACATAAACTTGAAGATGATTTGATTACTGAAATGAAAGATATCTTTAAAGCAACAAATCCTGACGAAAAATTACTCGTGATGGATGCAGCGATGGGCCAACAAGCAGGTCCTCAGGCACAAGCTTTTCATGACGCAATTGGAATAACCGGCATTATCCTGACGAAACTAGATGGAACTGCAAAAGGAGGAGGGGCATTGAGTGCTGCTGCAACTGTCGGCGCTCCGATTATTTTCGTTGGTACCGGCGAGCATCCCGCAGATTTTGAAAAATTTGACCCTCAAGGTTTTATCTCAAGGCTTCTCGGGATGGGTGATTTGAAATCACTCCTCGAACGTGCTGAAGAAAGTTTAAAAGGAAAAGACGCTGAGAAAACAGCGCGTCGTCTGATGTCTGGAAAGTTTAACCTCAATGACATGTATGAACAAATGAACATGATCCAAGGAATGGGCCCTCTTTCAAAGGTTGCTGAAATGCTTCCGTTTGGTGGTGCAGCGAAACTAAAGAATGTTGACATGAATGAAACGCAGAATAAATTAAAACGATTCCGTGTGATTATGGATTCGATGACGCCGGAGGAGAAAGAAAATCCTGATATTATTCGATCATCACGGATAAAGCGAATAGCACGAGGTGCAGGCGTCGAACATAAAGATGTGAAGGAGTTATTGAAGTATTACTCTATGACGAAACGGATGATGCAAGGTTTCTCAAGTGATCGGAAGATGCGACGGAATCTACTACGGCAGCTGGATTTTGGAAAATAAAATCCTTTTTTTATGGTAAGATATGCTTGTGAAAAACTATGATCAGTTAATTATCAATGGGAAAACTGTGGAGCTGCAACAAAAACGTCGTGATCTTCTTGATATGCTCATTGCAGGTGTAGAAGCGGTAAATCCATATCAGGCCGTCTCTGCATGTATCCACGAGAAGATACTGAGATGTGATTCGAAAATATTGAATTTATCAAATTTTAACCGTATTTTTGTTATTGGGTTTGGCAAAGCAAGTATTGGTATGACCAAAGCAATCTGTGACCATATTCCAGTCGCTAAAGGAATTGTAATCTACCATGAGCAATACACTGAAGTTTTTCCTGAGACCATCCAGGTTTTTATTGGGACGCACCCATTACCAAGTAAACAAAATATCAAAGCAACTGATGCGGTTGTAAACATTATGAGAACATGTGGCGACCGTGATCTCGTTCTTGTTTTGATTTCTGGTGGTGGCTCTGCGCTCCTTTGCAAACCTCGCGTGTCGCTGAAAGACCTAAGAACAGTGAATGAACTTTTGCTTCGAAGTCCTGCCACAATCCAAGAGGTCAACACGGTTCGAAAACATCTTTCATTGGTCCATGGGGGACAGTTAGTCGCTGAGTGTAAAGGAACCGTGCTTTCATTGATTATTTCTGATATCGTTGGTGACCCTGTAGAGTTTATTGCATCTGGCCCAACAGCTCCTGACTCAACTTCATTTATTGACGCAAAGAACGTGTTCGAAAAATATAATATCCTAGATAAAATACCAGAAAACGTCCGTCGTTTGATGAAATTAGGATGCACTGGTCAGATTTCTGAAACCTTAAAAAAAGATAATCCTGTTTTTGAACGGGTTCACAACTGTATTATTGCAAATAATGCTTCTGCATGTCGTGCAGTGAAAAAAAAAGCCGAACAACTCGGATATACTGCATCTATAGTTACTACATCGTTAGTTGGCGAAGCACGAACGATCGGAAGAAACGTAGTATCTCAGATACACAACAAACCTCAAAAAACAGTGCTGATCTCTAGTGGAGAAACAACTGTTTCTGTTCAAGGTCCCGGACGAGGAGGTAGAAATCAGGAATTAATACTTGGTTGTGCCGAACTGATTGCTACAACTGATATTGTTATGGCAAGTTTTGCAACAGACGGAAAAGATGGAAACAGTCCTGCTGCCGGCGCTGTCATTGATGGTTTTACGATGTCAAAGGCAGTGAAGAAAGGTTTACAACCAATAAGTTTTTTGAAGAAAAATAATTCATACGAGTTTTTTTCAATACTAGGTGATGCGTTAATCACCGGTCCAACAGGAACCAATGTCATGGATATTTGCGTGGTGTTACGTTGATTTTCTCTTCAACAAGATCTGGAATACTGAGAATAAGACATTGGGACAGAATTAATCCGGGCGTATTCTTGTGATAAAAATATTGTGAAAGAATGCGGTAGAAAATAATGCTATTTCTCGTCGATCTTC
>JAWABU010000038.1 GCA_038884455.1 Candidatus Thermoplasmatota archaeon
ACCGCTTTGATCACCGCCTTGCTGAAATCGGCGGTGAAGTTGCGGTTCACATGGTTTGCTACTGTTGGATTTATCCTTTTCTTTGCGCGTCCCATCCAATGAAAAAATGAATGTTTCTTCCTTAATTATCTATTTCGGGATGAAGCCTTTTTACACATAAATTATAAATAGGGGGAAAATAAGATGAATCAAACAAAAAAAATATTGAGCGCTCTTGTGCTCTGTATGCTGGTATTTGGAGCTACAATAAGTGCTGTAAGCTCTCAAAACGAAAAAGAATTTGATGACGACTCTAATATCGTATGCGACCAGACGCAATATGAGGGTCTTGATGGAGAAGGATACCCAGTTACTGCTTTTACCGAATGCGCACAATCATTTACACCTATGTATTCGAGATTAGTCTACGCATCAGTAGCTTTAATCCTCGATTCTCAAAGTACTGGAAATATTGTACTTTCAATTCGAAGTTGTTTGGATGGAAATGACCTCACTTCTGTAATGATTCCTATACATGGATTTGCTCCTCAAACACCAGGAGAGGTAATCACGGTATGGATTCCTTTTGATTTTCCCGACATAACTGTTATCCGAGGAGCAACCTATTACATTGTGCTCAGAGGTAATGAAAGTACAGCTATTGCATTTTGGAATGTAGGTTTTGAGACACAGTATACCAATGGAAGAGCATTCATAAATCCTAATGGAGAAGGATGGCAGCTGCCTGACGATAGTTTAGATTTTGATTTTTGTTTTGAAACTTACAGATATAACGATGGACCAACAGTCTTCGTAATTGATTGTCCGGCAGTGATAGCGAATGTCACGTATCCAATCTATGTTAATGCCTTAGACCCTGAGAATGATAGAATATATTATTTAATAGACTTTGGCGATGGAACGTATGGTACAAACAACGGAAGTATATTCTTCGGCCCATTTGACTCAGGACGTTATGTGTTTCTAACCAACCATCAATGGATGCACCCTGGCTCATATACAATAAGGGTTGGAGCAGTGGATTCACATGGTGCAGTCACGCATTTCAACTACACACATACTATACGAATCTACAGATTGGGTGACACAAACGGCGATGACCAAGTTAATTTTGATGATATCGATCCATTTATCCGAGCTCTAACCAGTCTCGAGGACTACTACTCACATCCGCCCTATAGTCACCATGCAACAGCAGACATCAACAGAGATGACGTAATAGACTTCCGTGACATCCCTCTGTTCTCCAACCTCATCCAATAGATCTTTTTATTTTTTTTATTTTTTAAAAGAAATTATACGGTTTTAAAACTCAAAGAGTTGTTTCTGTTTTGCAGTACAATCTAGAACGCTGAATTTCGAGAGCAATGGTTCCACTCGGTCTTTGCTGAATTGATGCTCATCACATAACATGTTCAAAACCCGGGCAGTATCTGGTTTTGACCATGACACTACATAGTCATCGGTTACCTCAGGATGCAGAAACAGTTCCCGAAGCATCGTTATTTCTTCAAGACTCGGAAGATTAGCATCATGGATTTCAGATAACGCACGTTCAAGACATCCGGTTTTTTTTATGAGTTGAAGGCTTTTTTTCGGACCGAAACCTTTCACACCATCATTAAAATCTGTACCAATAAGAATCGCTATATCAATGAGTTGTTCCTGAGTAATACCAAGTGTTTTCAACCCAAGTTCTAACTGAATCATTCTGGGATGCACCGTAACATAGGCTTGTTTTCCAGGAAGTTTTCGTTTCTCAGAACTTGTCAAATTCTGAACTAACAAAGGCGCACCAAACAAAAGACAATCAAAATCCTGAGATCCAACTGCATATGCTTTGTTCTGCCGAACCATATAACTTGCTTGTGCTTCACCTTCAGAAGGCGCTTGAATATACGGAATCCCAAGAGCAGTCAACAGTTCCTTACTTTGTTCAAGGATCTCTGCTGTCACCCGTGATGTTTGCTGCGCTTTTGACTTCGCAACCTCCATATCACCACGTTCGAGAGCTGCTTCCCATTCTTGTTCAGCAAGAAGACGACGCTTTGTCCTCTGCTCAATCACCTTTGCTTTCAACGGATGTGGCTTACCATCGAAGACATACACCGGACGAATCTTTACGTCAACTAGATTTGCAGTCCGATACAAAAGACCTGACAGATGAGACGTAATTCTTCCTTGTGCATCCTTAAGCGGCGTACCATCACGCTGTCGAATACTAGCAAGAAACTGATGCAGAACATTATACGCATCGATAACGATAATTTTATCACGAAAATCTTCGAAAGCACATGTTTTTCTTTGAAACAAATCACCGAGATCAACACCCATACAAACACAAGAATACCATAGTTTGTTAAATCTCTTTCCAAAACCAACGCCGATATGTTTAAAGAAACCTTTTGTATACCCCGTATTCATGAAACGCGACCTTATTTCCATGCTTGATGTTAAAGATGATCTCGATACAATCATCGACCTCTCCATAAAACTCAAACAACAATCAAAAAAAGGAAAAAATATTGAACTGCTCAAAGGAAAAACTCTTGGCATGATTTTTGAAAAACCAAGCACGCGGACACGGGTTTCTTTTGAAACCGGGATGACAAAACTCGGCGGTCATGCAATCTTTCTCTCAACCAACGACATCCAACTCGGTCGAGGAGAAAGTATCGAGGATACTGCACTTGTTCTCTCACGATACGTAGACCTGATTATGTACCGAGCAAAAAGCAACCAAGCAATGAAAGAACTTGCACAGCATGCAACCGTACCCGTGATTAGTGGTCTTGACGACAAAGAACATCCCTGCCAAGTCATAACTGATCTGATGACCATCAAAGAACACAAAGGAAAACTCAAAGGACTTCAGTTCGTCTACGTCGGCGATGGCAACAACAACATGGCACATTCATACCTCCTTGGCTGCGGAATTGCAGGTATGCACATTCGTATCGTCGCACCAAAGAAATACTGGCCCGAAACCTATTATGTTACTGAAGCAAAAAAATTTGGAATAACCGTCGAAATAACCGATGACGTTACAAATGCTTGTAAAAATGCTAATATTGTTGCAACTGACACATGGGTATCAATGGGTGACGAAGCACAAAAAGAACAACGACTTAAAGATTTCAAAGGGTATACCATTGATACTCAAATGATGCATCAAGCACATCCAGATGCAATCTTTCTACACTGCCTGCCCGCATACTATGGTTATGAAGTAACAAAAGATGTTGCCCATGGAAAACAATCAGTTATTTTTGATGAAGCGGAAAACCGGCTCTGGGCACAAATCGGAATCATGGTGACACTCTGCAAATAAAAAGCTAAAAAGCGCGGGGAGGGAGATTCGAACTCCCGAGGTCAGAGACCAATGGATTAGCAATCCATCGCCGTGCCGGGCTGGGCCATCCCCGCAGAGATATTTTATTCATAATCCAAGAGGAAGAGAGTATAAACCAGGTTCATAAAAAGGTTATGTCCAAACAAATATTAAAATACAACCCCGTGTTTTTCTCTTTAAACATATGGATGATTGGACTGAAAAATATCGACCGAAAAGTTTAGATGATATCATCGGCAATGAACGAGCAGTAAGCATGCTTCGATCTTTTGCTCAGGAATGGCTACTTGAAAAGAAACCAAAGAAAAAAGCAGTCATCCTTGCAGGAAAGCCAGGAACTGGAAAAACAAGTAGTGCACATGCTCTTGCTCGTGATTTCCACTGGACGGTAATCGAATTAAATGCATCAGACGCACGAAATGCACAAACGATAAAAAAAATTGCAACCCAAGGAGCGCTCAACGAAACATTCGATCCTACAGGTCAATTCACATCACGAACAACTGGCGGCAGAAAACTTATCCTCCTTGACGAAGCAGATAACCTCTATGAAAAAATCGAAAAAACCGACGAAAAAAACGATTACAGTGACCGCGGTGGAAAAAAAGCAATTATTGAAACCATCCAAAAAACCAATCAACCAATTATCCTCATCGTCAATGACTACTACAGTTTAATCAAAGGAGGTGGAGAACCACTCAAAACCCTCTGCACGCTTATCAATTTCTACGAAGTTAACGTAACTCAGATCGTCGAACTGTTGAAACGTATCTGCCGAGAGGAAAATAAACATGTCGACGTAAAAGTACTGCATATGCTTGCAGATCGATGCAAAGGAGACGTACGGTCAGCAATACGCGACCTCCAAACACTCACAATTAATCGACACAACGTCGACATCGATGATGTTGACGTCCTTGGATACCGAGATCGAGAAAAACTGATCTTCCATGCCGTACGAGATGTCTTCAGAAACACCAACCTCCAAACACTCAAAGATATCAGCTATTCAATCGATATACCCCCAGAAACATTTCTCCTCTGGATCTCTGAAAACCTGCCCTACGAATATCGAGATGTTGCTGACCTGGTAAAAGGGTATGAAGCGATCTCAAAAGCAGATATCTTCTTCGGTCGAGTTGTACGACGACAATACTACGGTTTATGGGCATATGCATGCGACATGATGACTGGGGGCGTTTCAACTGCAAAAACAAGGATGTACAACCCAATTCAATACTCACCACCAACATGGATGAAAGAATTAAAACAGCAAAAAACACCTCGGATGCTCAGAGAATCAATAGCAAAAAAAATCGGGAAAAACACTCACACATCTGAGAAAAAAAACCGAGAAACACTACTTCCTTATTTTACTGTTCTATTTCAAAACAACACCCGTTTTGCCTGCAGTATGAAACATAAACTTGATCTTACTGATGAGGAAGTCGAATACCTCCTCGGATCACGCTACGCCCATAAACTTAAAGAAATCATAAGCTGCCCAGAAACGACACCAGCCCAACAAAAAGAAATACCTCTCGACAACACAAAACAATCATCTTCTGAAGAAACAAAAGAACCAAAAGTTGAGGTAAAACAACCAAGCATTTTTGACTTCTAAAAAGAAGCTGTGCCGCATCTTATTTTTCTAGATCATCAACCTTTTTCATCACGAGAACCGCTTGCTGCTTATATTCTTCTTTTAACTTATGATACGTATCATCAGATATTTCCTTTGCTCGATGCTGCTTTTCTAAATCCTTTAACAACGAAAGAAGCAACGCTTTTTTTGTTTTTAGTACTTCCTCGGTTTCAACAATCGATGTTTTAGCTTTAAAACGCTGTCGCCGTAACAAAATCAAACTGAAGAAAATAAATAAAATAACAATAACGACAATGATAAAAATCCAGATAAACTCTAGCGGGCCTGCCGAAGGAACATACAACGAAAGCGAACATGAAACTCCTGGAGTTAACTCCTTTCCTTCAAAAAGATTCTCATTATTAAAATCAATAGAAAATAGACTAGTTGGGTACAGTATCGTTTTATCAAAATGATTCACCGACGTAAGCGTATACACGAGACGTAAACGTAATGTTCCGCCTGCAGGAATTTCAAGACCAACCAACGATAAATTACAGGTATGAATATTACCAGATACTACTGTTGGAATCAACATTGCTGTATTAAGAGCATAAACTTCTATTGATCCTTGCAGCGGCTGCTGAACCCAAAAACGAAGCGACGTAATATTGTCAAAACCAATATTCCTCACACTAATATCTTCCTGAACACCAAGATCAAGAGATATAGAAACTGCGTTTTTTTCAACAATAAGCCCAGTATCAGCTCCAAAAACAGGAGCAGAACACAGGACAATTCCGACTATGAGAGCATATAGAGTTACTATGATTTTTTGCATATAAAATCCCCGCTACCATCGATTCATAATTTATGTATTTTTCTATGAACGAAAGCGGTAAAAACTAGAATATTGTTTCACCGTACCACAAAGTATGAAAATAAAAGCAATCAAACTCAAAGTCATTGAAGCCAGACGATATGCTGAACCAGATGACAAACCAAAACAAATCCGTATCGATCATAACAGCCAGATATCCCAGATACAAAATCCTTCAGATCATGTAACGCACGTTGATTTTTCATATACTGCAAGTTACGGACCGATAGGCATGATAAAAATCGAGGGGGTCATAGTCTGTGACTACGATGATGCAAAGAAACTTACACAAGAGTGGTTCGAAACAAGAAAAATCCCAGATCATCTTGCAAGCACAATTCATACTGCAGTCATGCATACCTGCGTCCCTGAAGCAGTTGGAATAGCAAAAGACCTTGGATTACCGCCACCAATTCCTCTCCCACAAGTCAGACTCGGTTCAAACCCAAAACAAGGGCAAATAGGACCAGAAGTAGCCTAAAAAAAGAGAGAGTAACAGCTTTAAATAAAAACAACTCGATACAGGATTTCGATGAAAACCATTGTTTTATCTCTTGGAGGTTCAGTTGTTCTTTCAGATGAAGCAAACCCCTCTTTTTTAAAACAGATCGCAGAGCTTCTCCAGAAAATAAGCTCCAACTACAAACTCTATGTTATCGTCGGTGGAGGAACGATCGCTCGACAATATATCAACCTTGGTAGGATGCTTGGATTTCCTGAAAACCTTCTTGATCAGCTTGGTATCGACATCACCCGTGTCAATGCCCGAGTATTAACCAATCTTCTACCTGACTCGAACAAAGAAATACCTTATACCACCGCTCAAGCAATCAAACTTACCAATAAAATCATCGTCATGGGTGGTACTGAACCACAGCATAGCACAGATCTTGTTGGTGCCGAAATCGCTCAAAAAACCACGGCAGAGCGATTTGTCAACGCAACCAACGTGGATGGAATCTATGATAAAGATCCAAAAAAGCATCCTGATGCAAAAAAGATATCGGAAATTACAATCGACGAATTAATAAAAATCTATGGTACTCGTTGGGAAGCTGCTGGAAAAAATGTCTTCATGGATGGACCAGCATTATCCGTCATCAAAAAAGCTCGCATTCCAACATTCATCGTCAATGGAAAAAAACTTGATCAACTCGAAAATGCCCTACTCGGGAAACACTTCGATGGAACAACTATTCTCGTCTAAACCACCATCAGTTAAAAAAAAATGCTTGCTTATTTTTCAAATAAATTTTGAATCATCCATTCAGGATCAAACGGTCGCTGATCTTCGTATCCCTGTCCAACACCAACAAAAAGAAGAGGTTTTCCTAACGTGTATGCTATCGACAGTGAACTACCTCCTTTTGCATCAGCATCAACTTTATTCAGAATAACCCCATCAATACCAACGACTTCGTGAAAACGCTTCGCCTGTTCAACAGCATCATTTCCTGACAACGCATCACCAACAAAAATAATCAGATCAGGTTTTGCTACGCGTTTAATTTTTGCCATTTCATCCATCAAATTAGAATTCGTCTGCATCCGACCAGCAGTATCAAGCAAGACTACATCTCGATGCTTTGCCTTTGCATGTTCAATTGCATCAAAAGCAACAGCTGCAGGATCTGATCCTGGGCCATGCTTTACGATTTTCACACCAATATTTTCAGCATGGATACTGAGTTGTTCGATTGCCCCTGCTCGAAATGTATCACCAGCCGCTAGCACACAGGTGATGCCGTGTTTTTTCAACAACGTTGCAATCTTTGCAATTGCCAGCGTCTTTCCGGTACCATTCACTCCAACAAACATAATGACAACTGGTTTTTTTTTCTGTTTTTTAATATACTCTAGAAAATCAAATTCACTTCTTTTCAATACGTGAAGGATTGCATTTTTAAGAATTGTTTCAATAAAATCACTTGTTTTCACTTTATAAAAGGGAACTGTAGAAAACTCTTTTTTAATATCATTTTTTATTGACTGAATCACCGAATAAGCAACGTCTGATTCAAGCAACCCAATCTCAAGTTCCCAGAGAAGGTCGTCAAGTTTTGCATCATCGATAACTTTTGCTGTTTTTTGATCAGCAGGAACTTCCTGTTCAATACGTTTTCGAGTATCAACAATTTGTTGCAACTCTCGTTCAATGCTTTCTTCGATTTGCCGGTCAAGTTTCTTTTTGCTGTCGTCACCTCCAGGAGTGGTACGTTGTTGAACTTTTTCAGCACGTTTCCGAGATATAACCTGTGGTTGAACTGGTTGCGCCTGAGCAGTATCTGCTTTTTCAGAAATATCTGAGGATATAACAGCACTCGGAGGAGATTCTTTAACTGGTGCCTCTGACCGCTGTTCTTTCTGTAGTTCAGATTGGAGTTCAGTTTCAATTTCCTCTTCGAGTTTTTGTTCAAAAATTTTGAGTTTTTTCTTTAAAAAATTAAACATTCTTAAACCCTACATGCCCCTTACATTTTTGTTTCATCAATCATCTTCTGTGTTTTCTTTGATAATTCGGCAGCTTCTTGTTCAAGTCGCTGACCCATCTGCAGTAATTTCTGTTGACTTTCTGAAAGACTTTGAATGCGTTCATCTATTTTTTTAACTGCTTCCTCAGATGTTTTTTCGATAACAATATCAGCACCGACGCCGACAAGAACCTTTGATGTATCGCCAAGCATCCCCTGCAGATACACACCACCACCAATCGGTATCAAAATTTCTGATTTCTGCGCTGTTTTTTGAATTGATTCAACAGTCATCTTTGCTTTATACATATCCGCCATTGCTGCTTGAACCATCTGCATCTGGATATCAATAGTGTTGAGTTGCTCCTTATAATACTCAAGTAACGTCATGTTACGTGTAATTTCTTGTTCTGTTGCCATACATATCACTTTTTCATGTCAGACTGGTATCCATTATAAAAGAACCGGTTATTAAGCTATTTCTTATAAAAATCACAGAAAAAAAAGAGTACAACCCTGGTTTTTAAGAAAAATATTTATATCCATGTGTAGTTGTAGCATTCAGAGAGGCGTTCGCAAAAGGAGAAGGGATATGGAAGGAATGGAATTCAGCAAAGAATTTGTAGAAAAACTATCAAGAATACTGTTTTACCAAGACGTCGAGAGCGAGTTCATCGCTGAAAAAACCTCTAAAGCTCAGATAACCAACAACATGCAACCAGAATTTGACCGGATGAAACGATCAGACCAATTCTAAATTTTTCTTTTCCTGTTTTTTTTAACAATAATTTAACAATAATGAATCACCATATACGACAAGACATATACTTTTTTAAACCACAAATCATAGAGGTGTACTATGAGAATCTACGCAGCAGCAGACATCCACGGAGCACAATACCGACTCAATCTTATTTTAAACAATATACAAAAATACGCACCAGATCTCATGATTATCTGTGGCGATATCACCCAGTTTGGACCAGCAGATGTTGCAACCAACTTTCTCAACCAACTACCACTCGAAACTCTAGCACTTCATGGAAACATAGACACACCTGATGTACCACCAGCGATTACGAACAGCAAGGCAATCAACATTGACCGCACCCATATAACAATTAAAAACCAGGAATTCATTGGTATTGGCGGTGATCTTTCAGAACCGTTTACCAAAACATTGATTCATCGTGGAAAAAAAACACAACCACTCAATGAACTCATCACGAAAAAAACAATCCTTGTTACTCATGTACCTCCCTATGGCTTTCAGGATACCACATTTCTTGGACATCACATTGGCAACAAAGAACTCAAAGAGGTACTTGAAACCTATGAACCATTTCTTATCATCTGTGGTCATGTCCATGAGGATCCCGGATACACAACGTACAAGAATACAACGATTGTCAACTGCAGCCTCGGGAAAAAAACAGAAGGTGCACTCATTGACATAAACGATGCTATAACTGTTCAACTTCTAGAATAGCATCCTTTGTTCCGGTATTTACCTTAAATAATACTAAGAATTGTCTTCGAAATTTTTATGTAGAAGAACTGTATACGATCTGCTGATCATTATGGAGCCCGAAGATGAAAGTAAGAACTGGCGGCAGGAGGCTGAATATTTTATTACCCGCTGGGAAATTGAAACGGAGCAGATCAAAGAAAAAGAACTTGACCCAGAACAATGCTGTCAGATTTCAGATACATTTCATCGTGATACCGAAGGACTTCTTGTAAAAAAACCAGCTACGCCTGTCCATCATGACATCCTAGTCCGGCTTGACCAGCTTGAAAATACATTAAACACAACACTAGCTATGGTCTGTACCTGTTCCAAAGAAATAAAAAAATAGAGAACTGGATTGTATCTCTTTATGAGATCCATAAAATACGTTTTTTAAGAAGTACGTTAAGAGCGAGTGAACCAAGCCGGAATTACCAAGTTCTTGTCAGGAGATACGTCAACCTAAACCTTTTTTACAGTTAGTTGAACTAGAGATCTTGCTGGATTACTCAAACGATGCCCAACCATAGTTTATTCATACTGCTGCCGTCGAGCGTGTCGATCAAATTGACCATAAACTCAACACAACATCAGCCATGAAATGCTCTTGCTCCGAACAGTCAGTATAAAGTTTTTTACCTGGTTTTGTACAGCATCAGATACGTACCATCATTGAGTTGGATAACCGAGGCATCTGCAGTAACTGTCCCTACGTTCGATTGGAATCTCGATGATGTTTTTGTGAACCACAAGCCATCTTGCGATGTTGAGATATCAATACCAATCGTATAAAGATAATAGGTTCCATTGTGATAGAAAACGTCAGGAACTGTGCCACCATGATATGCAGGTCCTTTCTCGGTAAAGGTAAGTCCGTCTGTTGAAATCGCAGAAAGTATCTGATTGCTCATGATATAACCCACATAGAGATACCACGTGTTACCAACACAGACGACATCAGGATCAAATATTGCTTCTTTCTCAAATCGTATCCCGTCTTCTTGAATGAAGTGTCGTCCGTCGGTAGAAATAGCAGAATAAATCTTATTTGTTCCAGGTGGGCTATGAGACGACCGTCCTTCATTAATATCAAAATAGTAGAGTCGTATGCGTCCATCATCAAGGAGGAGTGGTGCAGGATCGACAGGAACTTTCTCGCCAATCCCTTCAAAAGATACGTACTCTTTTGGCGACCAAGTTTGACCGTTATCCTCTGAACGGATGAGACCAATCTGCTCTGGTTTTCCATTCTCAGAAACATCCACGAAGTAGACGTAGATAATACCGTTTTTGTAAACTGCGCCAGGGACAGAAGCATGTTCCGCAAGTATCCGTTGCGAATCCGTCCAATTGAGGAGATCCGTACTTGTCGCAAACGAAATCTTATCTTTGTAGGGACCTTCATTCATCTGAGACCATTGATAGAGGTTTGTGTCTTTTTCGTTGTCGTTGTTATCCGATTCTACATTGTTTTCCTTATTTTCAGTGGGCAGTGGTTGTGTACATCCACTCAAGCAAGCAATAAGAAGTACTACACATAGTTCGAGCATAATGTACCAGTTTTTCATGATATATCTCCTCATAAAGGGAATTTATTTGAACCTTAAAGTTTTTTTCATGGATGTTTATAGAGGTAAAAGGATAACGGTTAGTACTTTTCTTCAAAAGTTGATCAACAAGCAAAAACAGTATAAAATTAAAAAAAAATTAATTCAGACTAGCACATGCGGATTGCTTTTTTTCTATCATTGGTACAAGAAATAAGAAAAGTATCATCATTAAATCGATCTGAAGTGATTGTTGGAAATAACTTAATGGGCCAGGCCGGAATTGAACAGGCGATCTCCGCGTTGTAAGCGCGACGTCATAACCACTAGACCACTGGCCCAACAACAAGATGCGAAATATGCTTATTGTTTTAGTATTTTACCATACGAACTGATATAAAATCCTAAAGATATAACTGTGTACCTCTTATGAAGCACAAGACGTTATCTAGAAGTAACATAAAACATCAAACAACGCTCATCATTGAACATTGCGAACCAGAACTTTCTACCTGGCTGCTGCTTGAATATCAACATTGCGTAAAAATCTGGGAAAAAACAATTGTTTTTACTCGAGTTCATGACAAAAAATCTGAAAAAAAACTAACAACTCTTGGAATCGTTGAACCAAGAACTGCAAATGAGATGTTCGCAGGGAAAAAATGTATCATTCTTGACCCTCTTGCAAAAAAGCCACTAACAACAAGAGATTTTGAAAAGCTTGACGGAATCATTATTGGTGGCATTCTCGGGTATAAAAAACCGCGGGGACGAACTAAAGAACTCATCACCAAGCATTCATCATTTGAATCTCGACATCTAGGAAAAATTCAACTCACTATCGACAGCGCTGTTTTTGTTGCAAAAGCAATCATGCTTGGTATGAAACTTTCAGATATTGAAATCACCACAGAAGTTGAAATTGTTCACAATGAGATACATTCAACGATACTGCCGTTTGGATACCCAATACTTAATAACACTGTGATATTTACTCCTGGTTTAATTGAATATCTGCAAAAAACAATGTAAAAAAACTTTTATCTTTACTTCGTTGTACGCAGTAACTATTTGAGTTACGCACATCTCAACAGTTTTATCTTACTGGAAAAAAGTATCTTGCACCTCGTTCAAATATTTCTGAATCCGCATCAAACCTTCATCGATCAACGCATGATCGTAACACAAGGGGCCATACGACAAACGAACTGCATACTCCATACTTGGACCAAAACCAGAACCAGGAATCAACAAAACCCCAGTGTTTTTTAACACTCGTTCAACAAAACGAGTAGGATTCTCAGCATGTGGCGTTGGACAACAGGTATACAAACCTCCGTCAGGGACAAGATATTTCCAACCAAGATGCCGATCAAGTGCAGATAACATCACTTGAGCAGTTTTTTTATAAAGATTTCGTGTAGCATCGATACTCATTTTCAATGTTTTGTCATCGAGTGTTTCTTCAAGAAATCGAGCAGTTGCCATACTATGTAACGTATCAGGGGATAAAAGCAGTGATTCATTGATTTTTTCACACCCTGCTATAATTTTTTCATCTGCTTCAACCCACCCAAACCGCCGCCCAAGACTTGACAACCATTTTGAGTTCGAATGTATTGTAACAAGATTTGGTTTTTTTATTGGAGACCACGAATAACAATTTGGCATCTCGTCAAACCAGAGTGCTTTATATGCATGATCAAGAACAAGAAAACCATGATAATCGTTCATAATCTCTGAAGCAGCTGAAAGAAAATCATTACTTGGAATTTGACTTGTTGGATTATCAGGAACAGGAATTACAAACACCTTCGCACCATCAGAACAATATTTTTTCAAAACCTCAAGAGATACATCAGGTTCAGATAGATACGTCCAAGTTTCAGGATCAAGTGCAGGAACAAAATGTATCTCAGACCCAGGCAATGCACATCGAACAGCATTCAGATAATTAGCGTAGGTTGGGTCAAGAACACAAACACCATCACCAGGATCACACAACACTCTCAACACATCATGAAACAGTTGGGTTGACGAATGACCTAAAAGAATATTTGAAGGAGTCAAACCTCGAAGATTATAGATTTCCTGCTCAAAACGACACAGCTGCTCCCGACAATGATACGAACCAACAATTGAACTATATCGCCCGCTCTCATGAAACCATTCTTTATTCTTGACAATTTCAAAATATATCTCTTGAAGTTGTTGAGGCGCATAATGATTGCACCATCCGCCACCAAACGAAATCATTCTTTTTGGATCTAAACCAAGTTGCCTGATATGATGAGGTTCAGCCATTTTCATAATTGTTTGAATGGGCGAAAGACTGGACAACGACTGCTCAACAAGCTTTGACAATAACAACGGTTTTTGATTTTTCTTCAATGACACCATGCAAGATCAATAAGGAAAGTATTACTTTTAAGTTTTTGTTAAAAAATATTTTATTTTATCTTCTGCAACACAGACAGATAAAAAATATCGCCGAAAGGAACCATGGTAAACGCACCAAATCTCGTTCTTGACAGTAGATCATTCAAAACAAAATCATCAAACCAGGAACATCGAAAACCACGTTCCAGTGTCAGAAACGCTTCAACCACTTGATCCGTTTCATCGGGAGTAAATGTACAGACTGAATACATCAGAAACCCATTTCTGTCGAGTTTCTGTGCAGCCTCTCTAAGGATATCAAGTTGATTTTTTGGGAAGTCGCCAGAACCAGGTACATATTTTGCCTCAGGATTTCTGCGAGCTGCGCCAATACCAGTACACGGAGCATCAACAAGAACAACATCAAAACCACCAGGTGGTATTTTTTGATCACAAATAACATTGGCATGATATGCCTGACAACGCTTCTCTAAAATAGCTTGTTTCTCAAGATTAATATCATATGCGTAAATAGTTTTCATATTTCGTCCAAACGAAGCCATTGCAAGAGACTTACCACCATTCCCTGCACAGTAATCAAGAATACGTTCACCATGACTTGCAGCAAAAAAAGCGACCAACTGACTACTTTCATCCATTACATGCGCAGAACATTCTTTCACTGCTGATGAATACCTGCCTAATGAACTTGTCAAAACTGCAGTTTCAAGATGCGATGTTTCAGCTGGAAGTTGTTCGCGTCGTAACAACGAAACAACCTGATCAGGTGAGCTTTTATTCAAATTCACACACAGTGTTGTCGGCGGTTTTTCATTTATATATTTTGCCCAATCTAAATGATTTTTCAACACCGATGCAACATACGGCGAACACGAATACTGGTCTTCAAAAGAGTTAATACCACTCGTATCACGAACACCATGAACCGCAAGATCAACATATACTTCTGGTGTTTTTTTCAAACCTTTGCTTGCAATCATATCATCATAGAGATTCTTCCAACGAACCACATCATGAACAATCTCAGCAACCTGCTCACGCTGTTCATTTGACAACGATGACGATGGTAAAATATCCCGAAGACACCGACTCATGTTTCCTTTTTTCAGATACTTTGCAACCACTTTGATTGCACTCTCATGAACAATCAGAGAACCATCAAACAACGTGTATCCTCACCTACAATAAAAAATATTTTTTACATCATCTTGCTAATTATCAATCCCTAAACCAAGTTTTTTTGCAACCTCTTTGTATCGATTTCGAATAGTTACCTCAGTTACACCAGCAACATCAGCAACCTCTCTTTGTGTTCGACGCTCACCACACAACACCGATGCAATATACAATGATGCAGCAGCAATTCCTGTTGGTCCGCGGCCACTCGTCAACTCTTTTTTTGCAGCCTCATTCAAGATATCAATGCATTTTGCCTGCACATCCCTACTGAGTTTTAACTCGCTACAGAATCGAGAGATATAATCCTGCGGCGACGTCGGCATAAGTTTTAATCCAAGTTCACGAGCAATAAAACGATAATTCCGCCCGATCTCCTTACGGGACATATGAGCAACATCGCTAATCTCATCTAAGGTTCGTGGCACGTTACACTGCCGACACGCAGCATACAGACTTGCAGCAGCAACACCATCAACACTTCGACCGCGAATCAAATTCTTCATCACCGCCTTCCGATAAATCATCGCAGCGGTTTCTCGTACAGTACGAGGCAATCCAATACCTGATGAAAGACGGTCAAGCTCAGTTAACGCAACCGCAAGATTACGCTCTGATGCATTACTCACCCGAGATCTACTCTGCCATTTCCGCATCCGAAACAGCTGCGCACGATTCCGCGTTGGAATTGACTTACCATATGAATCCTTATTCTGCCAGCTGATCATCGTTGAAAGACCTTTGTCATGAATCGTATACGTCATCGGTGCGCCAACACGAGCACGTTTCTCCTGCTGATCAGAATCAAACGCACGCCATTCCGGCCCATGATCAATGAGATCCTCATCAATAACAAGACCACACGAATTACACACCAGCTCAGCCCTGCTGTAATCTTTGGTCAAATGCGTACTTCCACATTCAGGACATTGCGTGATTTCTTCGATCTTCTGTTTGTCTTTTTTCACCAAGGAATTCCAATCCCCCGCGAACTATTTTTCAGATACATTCAGATAACAGAATAAACAGGGTATCACGCAGGGTATATAAATATGCAGGGTAGATAATCAAAAAGATACACAACCTTTTTTTCAGCAATGAATCGCAACATTCTTGTACACGTGTCTTCTATCGATTTTTTGACAAGCAGAGCACGTCACAACAAAAAAATAAAACCAACGAGGAGATGAAGATCTACGGAAATTGCTTTCTTCGGAGACAGTCTCACCAAAGGAACCCTTGGTGCTTCTTTCCTGAAGATACTTGCCCAAAAACTGCCAGACGACACTCTTTTGAACTTCGGCAAAAACGGCGACACCATCCATGGGTTGTATAAAAGAATCAAACGACTTCCACCAACCATCAAACCTGATCTCGGATGTATCTGGATAGGAACCAATGATATCCTCACCCACATATCATCAGGGTACAACCTGTCTACGAAACCCTCCAAAAAACCATGGCAAGACAACCACGATGCATATCAAAAGGACTACCAGAACCTCCTTGATGATCTTACCAAAAGAATCCCTGCGATCATTACTCTTCCCCCCATCCTTATCGGAGAAGATGTTAACAATCTCTGGAATCAAGAACTCGATGCACTGGCATATATGATTGAAACCCTCTCAAAACAGTATCCAACAGTTACCTACTTCAACCTTCGGGACGTATTCATCAAAGAACTCATGCAAAAAAAATCATCTCGATATCTCCGCCCAACAATCCCAGCAGTTCTTTTTGATAAAATAGCGTGCACCACAGCACAAAACATGGACGTATACGCACAAAAACGAGGGCTTTTTTTCACCATTGATGGAGTTCACCTAAATACCAAGGGAGCACATATCGTTGCAGATGCCATCCATACGATCATCCAAGACTATAGGCTACATCCCGAAATGAATCCATAAATTCAGCATAACGTCTCATTTTGCTGTGAGAATCACGCACAGCAAACAGAAAAAATCATAATTCAACAAGCTTTTTTACAG
>JAWABU010000039.1 GCA_038884455.1 Candidatus Thermoplasmatota archaeon
CTGAAATCGGCGGTGAAATTGCGGTTCACATGGTTCGCAACTGTTGGATTAATCCTTTTCTTTGCGCGTCCCATCCAATGAAAAAATGAATGTTTCTTCCTTAATTATCTATTTCGGGATGAAGCCTGGACATTCATAATTTTTATATATGCACTATTGTTTCCGTCCCAACGAGTATACTATGGGGAAGGAAAAAATACTACTGATCAGCGCAAGTATCATACTTATTGTTAGTGGGCTCTCATCGATATACGTCTATGCAACCACGTCAGATATGACAACTATTACGATTAACGCAATGGAATATACGATTGACCAGCTTTTTTTGTTAGGATCTGAAAAAATAATAACTGTGAATGGTGAAACAGTGAGTGGCGTAGCACTGGATGTGCTTATGAATAACATCGGAATTCGGAATCCAGAACAAAAACAATATACTATTATTGGAAAGGATCAGTATCAAAAAACTGTAACCTGGGAGAATATGCAACATGGAATACTTACCAAAAACCGCCAGTCACTATTTGAGGATCTTCCTAAAGCATTTCGCGTTAAAGATATCATCGCAATCGAGGTGACATCTTAATATGGATATAGAGAAAAAAAGACTTATTGCAGGTATACTTGCCTTTGGGTCATTGTGGGGTTTCTCAGAATGTATTCTTGGAACGCTCCTTCATGATGCAAATTTACCTGCTGGAGCAATTATGACTGGTTTTGTTGCAGTCGGATTGATGTCTCTGAGTAGAATACTATTTCAACAAAAAGGTATGCAACTTGGCATGGGTCTTGTTGCTGGAACTTTACGGCTTTTGAACCCGTTTGGCGGTTGTTTCATCTGTTCAGCATTTGCGATTATAGCAGAAGGCGCACTCTTTGAACTTATAGCTTTAAAAATCAGTTTTAATCTCCAAGATCTTACTTCTAAAAAGATACAGGTAAGCATCGGCATCATCACCGCATATACGATGTATATTGGCGGATATCTTATTACCCAGATTCTCACACCACTTCTCTCCAGTGCAGGTTTCAGCCTTCGAAACCTTATTGTGTTCATCCCTTCAATCCTTGCGAGGGGTTTTATTGCTGCTCTTCTTGGAGGGTGTATACTTCCAATGATGGTTTTTGTATTACAAAAACAGAAATTATCGATCAAAGATGCGTTCTACTATCCAGCGACGATTAGCATCTCGGTGGTCTGCTGGATGAGTGTTATTATCAATGCTCTGATTCATCTCTCATACTGTATCACCTGTAATATGTCATGACTGTGAGAGGATTGTTTTGTCTATGAATCAGCCAAAAACTGTAAAAATACTCGCCTTTCATGCAGATCGTTGTAAAGGTTGTTTAGCCTGTGAGAAAGCCTGCTCACAAGTGCATTTTAAAACTAATGCTGGTGGTGATCAGTCAGCACTTCGGATCACCAAAACAGATCAGGGATACCAGATGCATGTCTGTGATCAGCGGGGACTTTGTTTAGACCTTTGTCCGGTTGGTGCATTACGACGTCAGAAAAACGGCGTGGTTGTTCTTGATCCAAAGATTTGCGTGGGCTGTCAAGCTTGTGTTGCGTTCTGTCCAATTGGCGCGATGCGAAAATCAAAGCTACGGCTTGAGCCATTCAAATGCATTTCCTGTGGTTCTTGTGTTCGTGCATGCCCTGAGAAAGCATTGGAACTTGTCGAGCGAAATATCGCAGAAATAAAACAAATCGTTTATCATAAACAAGGAGTATAACATATATGGTTGAAGGCCAAATACCAATAGCTGAATATTCAACAGGAAACACAAAACATACCTGGGATGCGAAAAAACTCAGAGCAGCACATCAAAAACTCGCTGAATATACCTATAAAAAAGGAGACGTATATCGTGGTTACGCAAACCGCACCCTCTATGTCAACCTTAGTACGAAAAAAATCAGTGAGAAACCAGTCACTGATGAAATGAAAAAGCTGTTCACTGGTGGTCGGGGTTTCGGATTAAAACTTCTCTGGGAAGGTATAAAACCTACAACTCGGTGGAACAGTGAGGAAAATGAGCTGCTCATTACAACAGGTCCACTCTGTGGAACAACCCAGTATGCTGGTTCCGGGAAATCATTGTGTCTCTCAGTATCTCCATCAACTAATATTATCTGTGACTGTAATGTTGGTGGTTTTGTCGGACCTTATCTCAAATTCGCTGGTTTTGATGCTCTTGAAATCCAAGGCAAAGCATCAGAAGACGTAATTATCTTCATTGATGGTGAACATGGAAAGATCAGTATTGAAACAGCACCACACGAAGAAACCAACACGCATCTTCTCGCTGAACAACTTACTACGATGTATGCTTCTGAAGATACAGATCAAGCTCGGCAAAAGGTGGCTGTTGTTTCAACCGGTGCTGCAGCCGAACATAGCTACTGGGGTTGTCTAAATTTCTCTTTTTATGATATTCGTAGAAAAACACCACGTATTAAACAAGCAGGACGTGGTGGTCTTGGTACCGTATTCCGTGATAAAAAACTAAAAGCAATTGTCGTTAAAATTGATCATCTTACCGGTTTATCAAATCATCCTGCAGATCCCGACAAACTTGCAGAAATCGGAATAAAACTACATAAAGAAATACGAGACCTTGACCGCTACCAATGTAACATGCGCGCAGTCGGTACTGGACATTTAGTTGAAATTATGGATCAATATGATTTATTACCCTGCGAAAACTACCGATTTGGATCATTTCCCAAAGCAAGTAAGATTTATTCACCGAAATTCTATGAACTTTTTACCAAAATCATTCCTGATGGCTGCTGGCATGGGTGTACCCTTGCTTGTGCAAAAACCGTTGACGGATACACGGTTATGACTGGACCGTACAAAGGACAAAAAGTAACAGTGGATGGTCCTGAATACGAAACTATTGCTGCTTGTTCTAATATGAGTATCTGGGACCCACTCTGGATTTTAGAGTTTAATTTCTATTGCGATACCTACGGTATTGACACAATTTCGACAGGAACCGCAATCGCATTTTACATGGAGATGTACGAATACGGTATTCTGAACAAAGAACGATGCAACGGTCTTGAACTCTGTTTTGGAAATGCAGATGCGACTTTAGAGTTTATTCATCGGATCGCGCAGGGAGATCAAGCTGAATTTATCCGAATTGCTTCGCAGGGTATCAGACGGGTGAAGGATTGGATTCTCAAAAACGGTTGGGGTGACAAAAAACTTGTAGAAGATTGTGGGATGGAAAGTAAAGGACTTGAATTCTCAGAATACGTTACGAAGGAATCCCTTGCTATGCAAGGAGGCTATGGATTAACCTTGAAGGGACCACAGCATGATGAAGCATGGTTAATTTTTATGGATATGGTCAACAATGCTATACCTACCTTTGAGGATAAAGCAGAGGCGTTGCATTATTTTCCCATGTGGCGAACGTGGTTTGGTTTAAACGGTCTCTGTAAGCTTCCTTGGAATGATATAGAACCTGCGAACAATGCTCAAACTGAAGAACCTGCAAAAGTACCAGAACATGTTCAAAACTATGTGGAGTATCAAAATGCAGTTACCGGCTGGAAGGTAACAAAAGAAGATCTCATTCTTCAAAGTGAACGATGCTATAACTTTCAACGAGCGTTGAATGTCTGGATGGGTCGAGGGCGACGTAAAGATGATTGGATACCCTATCGAGCGATGGGACCAGTTACCGAGATGGAGTATTTGTCCCGGAGAGATCGTTATGACAAACAACTTGTAGAAAAAGTTGGTTTTACAGCACAACAAGTCGAACAGATGTCAATCCAGGAACGGATTCATCAATTATACCAATATCGCCAGAATCAGTATCAGAAACTTGCAGATGCTGTATATTATCGCCGCGGATGGACACAGAACGGCGTGCCAACACCACAAAAGATGCGGCAACTTGGTTTCACTGATAAAAAACTGCTACAGATGCTTGAAGAAAAAATAGCAGAAGACGAACAAGCAGGTTTAAACACATGGGGCGGCATCTATGGAATAGGTGAAAAACCACCAGCTCAAGAGAGACAATATTGGAAATTCTGGAAATAAATTTCTTAAAGAGAGGTTGACAATACATGGTTGAAAGAAAGATACAAGAAACAGAAACAATCGTTAAAGCTTTACCACCACTTGCAACAGAACCAGCACCACTTGGCTTAGTAGGTTTAGCAGTTGCTGCATTAGTCATTGGAGTAACGTATCTTGGGCTTACAGCACCGACAAAAACACTCTTGATTCCTTGGGTGTTATTTTTTGGTGCAACAGCACAACTCATCGCTGGGCTAATGGAATTTAAACGGAACAATATTTTCGGTTCTACGGTTTTTACTATTTATGCTATGACAATGTATTCGATTGCTGTCACATTGTGTATCCTTTTTTTCACTGGTGCAGCTTTTGATATCAAGCATTACGCGTTTGGTCTCGTGGGCATTCTCATTTTTAGTATGATTGCAACGGTTGCGTCGCTTCTTACCACTAAAGCGTTTGTTGCAATTATGGTTGTTGTTGATATTGCTGTTGCCTGTTTACTACCACACTATTTCGTTGGTTTTAGTTCAATACCTGCGGGTTTTTTCCTTATTCTTACATCGATTCTTTCGTTTTATACCGCAGCAGCGATTCTCATTAATACGATGCTTGGAAAATCCCTTATTCCTCTCGGAAAACCGTTGTGGAATGTGAACAAAAACAGATAATTATAAAAAGATTTATATACTATTATATTCAATATATATTTTTAGAGAAATGGGGGGTTTATTATTTTCAATTCACATCTCCTCACCACCTCACTTCATCCCCCCTTTCTCTCGATACGTAACAACACATTTTTTCCTTATTAAATGTATGTATGAAACAGGTCAATTGTACAAAAATGGTATTTTTTTATTGTTCTGAACCTAACTGTACTGCTCGTTCGCAGATATACAGATGGACACCAACATGGGTTCGACAAACCGCATCCATAATACTTTGACTTGATGGTGCCCTTTCTTTACACAACTCGATGGTAAATGAAAGAATGTTATGTGCACCATATAACCAATCTTCTGAGGTGCCAATGGTACCACCATAACCTGGACGTATCGTTGATTTTCCGGTATAAAGATAATACTGATTGATCCGAGAAATGTTTTCTCCAATTGACAAGAATAGGGATTCATCAGGTGTTACCTGGGAGGCATGGTCCCAGGGATACAAAATAAACTCACCGTATGTATGATATGAAAGGGAAATACGGATCGTATGATGTGTTTCGACGAAGGCTTTTACTGCTTTTGTTTCATTTTCAGAAAAAGGATAAGGTCCTCTATAGTTATAGCTTGAGTCGCGCATATTGAAGAAAAGTGAATAGCGCGTTGGAAACAGATAGTAAAGATACCATTTATATCCATAGTTTCTGTTGAGATTCACACCGTAGGAAGTTATAGTTTTTTTGAAACCAAATGGACCATAATTTGGGGCACAATTTTTCCGAGAATCAGCTTCAACGCCATCAGGATTTACCATCGGTATAATATAGATCTGTGTAGTATTGACGATATGCCGCACATAATCCTCTGATGGATCCTCATCAATACGACCATCACCATCATTGTCTCTACCATCGAATTCATCTTCATCAAAAACACCATCTCCATCATTGTCTGTTGTTGGCTGGTAATAATTATCAACGATGTATCTTACAAAAAATAAGGGAATTTCATATGATGGTTTTTCGTTTCCATGGTGAGCTCCCATTATCAGGACGCCTGGCTCATCTTCCTGTTCTTCGGGGTGATCTGAGAGTGTCACCTGCCAGATGTTTCGTCCTTGATAGGTTGTTCCAAGGGAGGTTAGATGAAAAATCTCAGGATATTGTTTCTGGAGATTGAAGAGCAACTCAGTCATTTCTTGATAGGTAAGATAATGATATACATCGATATCATTTGATGTTTGGGTTGCTGGTACAGCAGGATGTATTGGGTGGAGATGACCTATGCAGAGAAGAAATAAAATTCCCCAAAGTAGAGGTCGTTGGTATAGCGTGTTTTGTACGTTCATTGGTATTAATCTCCTGTAATACTAGTAGGTATCCTGCTATATAAAAGTTTTTTAAAATCTCGAGTTCCTCTATACTACTAGGAGATCTCCTGCAATGATTTTTGCTATAAGTATCAATGTCGAAACAACGATGAGCAACACGATAAATTTTTTTCTTGAACTCATACTTTTCTCACTGGCATATTATGATAGATTTTGATGGTATTAATATGCAGCGAAAATGTTCGGAAAAAACCAAACAGCCTTTATTCTCGTACTCATCTCATAGGTTAGCTTATTTCGTTACACGTTTAATCTTCTAAAGATAATTTTTTTATGAAGGTACATCAACTGTAGTCTCAGGCTGTGTTTTTTTTTCTTGGAGGTACATTATTCCTTTTTCGGTTAGTTTGATTTCATCAGTTGACGTATACTGTAAGTATTCGTATCGTAATAATTGATTGAGAATGTCGTTAAATTCTGCTTTAGTAGCTTGTAGAAAATACAAGGCAGTTTCTTCATCAATGTCACGTTCATAGATCATTTCAAGCAGTTTGTGTTGTTTTTCTGTGACTTCTATTTTTTCTTTTTTTAATGTTAGTTTACCGAAGTCGGTTAACGTTCTAACATAATATTCCATCAGTTTGTTGATATGGAGTCGATCGAGCAGTTGTCCTTTTTTATTGTATAAAAAGCAAATGTTATTTCTATACTTGAACGTCGCAACATCAGTCCAAGCATAATTTGGAATCGTTACTTTCATTTCAGCATTTTGATTTTCTTCCTGATGATGCAAAATCATTTTTTTCCTTTCTAGTTGTTCGTGAAGATGTTTCTGTTCGAGTCGTAATAAGTCAAGATCAACACCGATATTTTTTAATTCAACTAGATATTCGGTTTCCAAACGTGTTTTTAACTCATGAATAAAATACAGTCCGGTATCCTCTTCAAGATCCATACAGAGAATTCGAATAATTGATTCTATTGATTCACCGATTTTGTTTGGGGGGATTTTTTCAATAATCGGATTAATTTCGATTGCCCCTTCAAGTGCTCCTTCATGATACGTAATATTGTGAATAGTTATATTATGGAGAAAATCATATTTTTCTTTCAGTGAGAGTACAATGGCTTCCATAAAGGCACATGCGATTGTCTCTGATGATCGTCTGCCGGCTATGGTAATGAGCAATAATAATATTTTTCTCAGAATTTGAGAGTTGGTAATTTTTTTCATGGTGAGATATGAATCAATACTCCTTAAGTTATACTCTCTATTTTCATATATTAATTAATTTCGTGTTATTTTTGCACTATGTCAAAATAGCAGCATTCTGATACCAAACAATTAAAAAAAATAATTTCCTTAAAATAAAAAAGAAGTGTGAGAATAACTCACTCCTCCTTTGTAAGCTAGAAAACTAGGTTTTTCTCTATGCACGTTCCAAGATAAACTGTAATTGTTCATTTTCGCTCAGACGTACTGTGATATTTCTGCCCTGTACTTTAAAACCAGGTTTACTAATCTCAATATAGTACGTTCCTGCAGGTACTCGCATTCGAAAATCTCCTCGATTTATAAGAGGTATCCTTCCGGTCTGAGCAGTTTTGGTATATGAACCATTCGTAATCGTTATATTAGCACCTGCTGCTCCAATTTTTCCGTATGGACCAAGAACAGTACCAGTAAGTAGCCCGCATTGATTATTTGGATTGAGATTAAAAATGATAACTGGATGTGTGACTACCTGAATATTACCTGCATTATCTTCTGCTTCAACTTTAATCATATGACTGAACATTGTTTTTTCATTCCATGTCCAAAGATACGGCGTTGAATTTACTATTTTTTTCAGCTGTCCATCAATATAAAAACGAACTTCCTTTATCCCGGTTTCTGCATCGGTCGCTTGGACAATAATGTCGATCCCACCGATAATGACAGTGAGATGTACAGATATCATCTTCATGAGTCTTGAACGGAAATAGACGCCTGTAACTGGAGTGAGGATCGAAATTCTAGGGGGTGTTGAATCTTCTTGCTCAGTTATTGTTGCAGTGGTCGTATTTTGTGCAGTAGTATTACTGTTATCTTTAACCTGGACAGTTATCGTATATACTCCAGGGGTATGGTAGATATGGCTGGTTGGATTTTGATATGCTGGTGCCGTGGTATCACCAAACGTCCATGTCCAATTGATTGGTGAAATTCCTCCTGAAACTGAACCATTGATAAGTACTGGTACTCCGACCACGCCAAAATAAGGTCCGTTTGCGCTAACCGTTAATGGATCATCTGTTTTTTCATCTCCTAAATCAATAATGTTTGGTACTAATTCTTGATTATTTTCTGAGGTATATGCAAATGCAATTGTACTATTGAAAAAAATCCATACAATAATGAACATAGGTATGGTTTTTGATATAGGACCCTTCTTCATAGGCATCACACACTACGCTTAGGTATTCACGTTTCTTTTTATCGCTATTTATATCTTGTTTTACAGGTAGTACCAAAAATCTTTTTTACAAGGATAGATAATAGTTTCGATGTCCTCACCAGACACATTAAATATATTTTTTAAATTTCATGGTACTATGGTACAAAGCCTTCCTCATAAAAAGCATCATTGTTCAATAATTACCGCTTCAGAAATAGCGCAATATGCATATTGTCCAATGGCATGGTATCTGAAAAAATGCGGTTATAAACCAACGTCAGTTTCTCTTGAACAAGGAAAAAAAATTCACGCATCGTTAGAGGATACGATCTTTACTGTTCGAGAATCGATGCAGCTGATATATCGATATATACTACTTGGGATAATCTTTCTAGGAATCTGTTGTAGTATTTTTCTCATGACGTGGTAGTATGCATTTTGGTGTATTATTTAGCTTTTTTTTCTTTTTCGTTGCCTGTATCATCCTTCTCAAAGCATTGATGTGCTTTCTCAAGAATCGGAAATTACAACAGGAAAATAATATTCCGAAAGGAACAATTTTTTACTCTGATTTGAACAACTGTGGAAAACCATTGTTCTCTAAAAAGTATAATATTACTGGTAAACCTGATTGCATTGTAAAAACAAGGCATCATCTTATACCTGTTGAGTTTAAGTTAGGTATCCATCAGAGACCATTATATGCACATAGTCTTCAGCTTGCGGCATATTGTCATCTCATCGAAGAAACATATCATCGTTTTGTTCCATACGGTATGCTCATCTATCAAAATCAACGATTTACTATCCCATTCGATCCAAAACTTCGATATGAACTTGATCAGGTACTTCAGAAGATCAGGACATCAGAAACAACTGGTGATCTGCATCGTAATCACCACGATATCACGAGATGTAAGAACTGTTCTTTGAGAATATATTGTTCTGAAAAACTCATCTAGTAATGAACGCTGTCAAAGTTGAAAATATAAAAAATCTTTTAAATAAATAAACAATATATAGTTGTAGATTAATTTAAGTATCTGTTGGGGGATTGAAGTGAGTTCACGTGAGGATGAGTTAACCTTTGAAGATGGCGTTCTATTCTGCAAACATATCTTTCAATGTGCTATTCATAAAACATTAAATGGTCTGCCGGAGCAGTGGGATATCTTTTTTAAGACCCAGGAAAAATTACAAAAATTTGACATACCCCAGAAAAATGAACGTCTCCATGAAATCTTATTTAAACTCGAAATGGAAGATGTTTACGCAAAAATGTAGCATAACCTTTTAATAAAACGTATTCTTCTGGTTTTTTGCACTATGCGAATAGCAGTCTTATTAAAAGATAGATGTAAATCAAAGAATTGTGCGATGGAATGTATCAAATTTTGTCCGAGAGTACGCGCTGGAGATGAAACTGTAGTTCTCGGTGAAGATGGTAAGGCAGTAATCTCTGAAGAGCTCTGTGTAGGATGTGGGATCTGCGTTCATAAATGTCCTTTTGAAGCGATAAAAATTATTGGACTTGCTGAGGAATTAAAAACAGATTTGATTCATCAGTTTGGAAAAAATGGATTTCGATTATATCGGTTGCCTATCCCAAAACGAGGGAGTTGTGTTGGTATTCTTGGTCCAAATGGTATCGGAAAAACCACAGCGTTAAAAATACTTTCAGGTCAACTTGCACCAAATCTTGGGAATTATCGATTGAAAAAACCTCATTGGAATGCGGTTCTTGAATACTATGCAGGAACTGAATTGTATGATCATTTCAAAGAGATATCAACCGGAAAAAGTAGCTGTGTTGTCAAACCGCAATATGTCGATAAACTCCCGAAGGTACTCTCCGGCAAAATTGGGGAGATTCTTCAAAAGAATGATACCAATCATCGTTTTGATCTGGTGGTCCGACAACTTGGTCTGGAACCTCTCCTGGAGAAGCAGATTGAGAATGGTAATCTTTCAGGTGGTGAGTTACAACAAGTTGCAATTGCTGGAGCATTAATTAAGGATGTTGATTTATATTATTTTGATGAACCCACATCGTATCTCGATATTTATCAACGATTAAAAGTCGCTCGGATCATTAAAGATTTAGCACGTGATAAAAAAGTTATAGTTGTTGAACATGATTTAGCAGTGATGGATTTTTTGTGTGATACTGTTCATATCATGTATGGTACTGAAGGTGCGTATGGTGTTGTAACATTTCCTCGAGCAGTTCGACAAGCAATTAACACGTATCTTTCTGGTTATTTAAAGGAGGAAAATATTCGTTTTGGTGAAAAAATCGAGTTTTTTGATCATCCTCCAAAACAACAGCAACAGATGAACATTCTTGTTTCATATGATCGTCTGTCAAAATCTTTTAATGATTTTACGTTAGATATTGAACCAGGGATTATCCGTCAGGGTGAAATTATCGGTGTCGTTGGTCCGAATGCGATTGGGAAAACAACATTTGTGAAAATACTTGCCGGTGTTATCAAACCAACAGTCGGGAGTATCACGTATGATTTAAAAATTAGTTATAAACCTCAGTCGATATCACCGGATTTCGAAGGTTCAGTTCGAGATTATTTTGAAAAATTTGCGCAGCAGATTTTTATTTCATCGTTTTTTCAAGCTGAAATTTTTGAGCCATTGCATTTAAAATATCTTCTAGATCATGATGTTTCAACTTTGTCCGGTGGTGAGTTGCAACGGGTTTCTATTGCAGCAGCAGTTGTTAAAGAGGCAGATATTTATTTAATCGATGAGCCATCTGCATATCTCGATAGTGAGCAGCGGATGATTGTATCAAGAATGCTCCGTCGCGTCATGGAAAAATCTGGTAAATCAGCGCTTGTTGTTGATCATGATGTGTATTTTATTGACATGGTAAGCGATGCGTTAATTGTTTTTGATGGTCAATCTGGTAAATATGGCCATGCTCAAGGACCATATAGTCTGCATGAGGGTATGAATCGTTTTTTAAAAGATGTTGATATTACTTTTCGACGTGATGATGATACAAATCGCCCTCGTGTCAATAAAACAAACTCGTATATGGATCGACAGCAGAAACAAACTGGAGAATACTACTACAAAATGTAATAATTTTTTTTAGATGTCTCTGAGATCTTCTTCAGTGAAAAATTTCAGAACAGTTCCATCCGGGAGTATTGCAAGTTTTACTTTCTCTCCTGTTTCTGGATCGATTTCATCCCGAAACTCTGTTCCAGCAGGAAAATTCATGGTGTTTCCTCCAAAATGCAATATATCCTAATCCTTTCTTTGTTTAAAAATCTATCATTTTGTGTACATCTATCTAAAATTACTTATAACAAGAATCATATTCATTCATGTACTATGAATTTGATATCATATGCCCTGCTCATACTCTTTTCTTTTGTCCCCCCTCTTATATATGCTGTTTGGATTCGGAATACTGAACGATACCAACGGCAGTCGTGGTTTTCGATTGCAGTCTGCTTCCTCTGGGGTGCAAGTATTGCGATTATCGCAGCGCTCATTCTTGAACACGTTTTACATGTTTCGCTTTCGGTATCGATACAACGTGTTGAGTTGTTGCCATTTTTGAGTGTAGTCCTTGTTGCTCCTGTTGTTGAAGAATGTGTCAAACCTTTTGCATTACGGTTAAAAACTGTACAGCAATCTATTGGTGAATATGAGGATGGATTGATTTATGGTGCTGTTGCTGGTCTGGGTTTTTCTGCTACGGAAAATCTTTTTTATGGATGGGATTTCCTTTCACAAGGTTTCATTATTTTTATTCTTTTGATTAGTATTCGAAGTGTTGGTGCTTGTTTTCTTCATGCTTCAGCAACCGCAATGACTGGATATGGTTATGGGAAGAAATTGCTCAATAAAACCTCGGTATTTCGTATCGTGCCGTATCTTGTTGTAGCAATCTGTATGCATAGTTTTTATAATTTTGTTCTGACGTTCGATCTTATAGGTAACGTTTTCGGTTTGATTATTGCCTTGATTTTTTCTTTTGCTTCCTTTCGATTCATTCGAAAGAAAATCCAGCATCTCGATATGGTGTAATAACATTTTTTTCTGATATGGCAACGTTGGTGATAAAATGTTGATTAGAGTGTTTCGAGTGTTCTTCTCTTTATTCTAGGTAGTATGATGATACTTGACGAATACCCACAGTCGGAGATTTTTGATTGTTGGGTTTTTTTGATTTCGATTTCTTGTCTTTTACAGTAGTGCATAATAAGTTTGCTGTATTTCTTGTTTGGTTTGAGATGGAAAGATACTCGGTTGGTGTTGTGGTTGAAATGGTGGTGAGTGAGTATATCTTTATCTTGACTGAGAATCTGAAGTGCACAAACCCATGGGTTTTGCTTTTGGTTCTCTTTCAATTTCTACTATGGTTAAAGCTTTAAATGTTTTGAGGAGATGCCAGAAGAAGGAACCGGTATTGTATTCGGGACAGTTTATTCGTTTGTTGATTCTGTTTTTGACATAACAAAAAAATTATGAAAAGAAGAAGATAAACATCATTTCAAATGTGATGGGGGGGATGGTGAAATGAGCAGGTATCTTACGTACAGTGTTCATCTTCTTCTTTTTCTATGAATTTATTTTGTGTAACTCTAAAAAAATGTATTTTGAAAAAAAAAAAGAGAGAGGGTTTTTTATTGTGGTGGTGCAACCCCAACCACAAAGATTAACACGACGGTTCCTTTTGCTGTTGCTTCAGCATTCATACCTTCGCTACAACTTGCAGTTACCGTGATTGTTGTTTTTCCAAAACCAAGGATTAACCCTGATTTTATGGTTACTTGATCACCTGGCTTGAGAAGATCAATCGTTCCTGTTGTTTCTTTACCCAATATTATAACTCCGCCAGATAAGTTGATTTTATAGTTGATATTTGTTGCGTCGCCATCACCATTATTTTTGAGCACCGCTGATACGCCGATGCCTCCTTTGATGCTGTTAATTTGAAGCTCTGGGATCGGCATTCGTTGTATTTGTATTGGATGTCCTGGTGATAGATCAGTTGTTGCATTTTTTGTGTCACGTGCTCGAACTCGTACTTGATAGGTTGCTGGTAGATTCCAACTGTGGGATGCACTGACTGGTGTTCCACTAGGAACAAACGGTGTCCATTCTGTGGTTGTTCCATCACCCCAGTTGAATTGATATGATATCATATCATCATTTGGATCAGTGGTCACAGCGGTAAATGTATATTCTGTTTGTACATACCCTGTGCTTGGTCCTTCTGGTGCTGCAGGTCTAACCGGTGGACGGTTGATTGTAAACAAATGAGGTGTTGACCAGCTGCTTTCTTTGTTATTGATATCTTTTGCTTTTGCTTTGATCTGGTAGTCGCCACCCGTGGTATATGTATGCGAGGCAAAATATATTGGATATGTTTGTGGATCATAGTATGAGGTCCAGGTGAGTGGTGTTCCATCGTTCCAATCAATCATCAACGCAACGAATTGTCCTTCTGGATCTGACATCGTAAAGTTAAATTGATAATTCACACCGATTTCTCCTTCATTTGGTCCATTGATCACTGGTGTGCTTGGTGGTTCATTTAAACCAAAACCATACACCCATGTTTTATCTAAAATAACCCAAACTCGGTTGTTTGCAATTACTGGTTGTCCTCGTGGTTGTTCGTTGAAGAGATATTGCCATACAATTGTTGTTGAACCAGAACCATCACCAGCTGCGTCAAAGCAGTAGATTTTGTAATCTGGGAAGTTTCCTGCATGGTTGATAATGATTTTGTTATCAGCAATCGATGGAGCAAAAGCTGAGGTTATATCTGAGTAACTCCATACTTGTGTCCCAGTTGTTGCATTGTAACAATACGCTTTATTGGTTGTTGCTGCGTAGGTTACAAAATATAGGTTTCCATAGGTTGCTGAAATTCCTGAGAAAAAACCTGCAGGGAATTCTTCTAACCAGAGTTCTGTTCCAGTGGTTCCATCTAGACAGATTAAACGGTTATAGGCACCTGCATAGATTTTATTGTTATACAGTGTTACGGGGGTTACTGGTGAATAGGTTCGGTATTCCCATATTTTTGTTCCAGTGGTTACCGAAAGACAGTAGATTCTTCCTGTGGGATAACCTGCATAATTTGGTTTACTTGCAGCAAAAAACACATAATTCTCAGTTACTGCTGGGGTTGTAAAGATTTGATCTACAGCGGTAAAACTCCAGATGAATGATCCACTGGTGAGATCAAGGCAGTAGAGTTTTTTGTCGGTTGAACCAAACAATAACTGATTGTTGATAGTGGTTGCAGAACCTCGAATAGTTCCACCCGTGGTATACATCCATTGTTGTGCACCGGTTGTTTTATCAAAACAGTACATGGTTGAATCGATACCGATGTAGATATTGTTTCCTTCAACCAGTGGTGTTCCTTGGATGCTGTTTCCGAGTTCACCAGGGTTTTTCTTCCAGATGATGTTACCGTTGTAGGCGTTGGTACAGTAGAAAGCACCGTTTTGAAAACCGACGTAGAGTTTTCCATCAACGACAACACCACCACTGTATCCAACAGCGTTTGAAAATGGATCGAATCGTGCTTGTAAAAATACTTCATCGGTTGATGGTGCTGCTGATGGTGTAAAACCTGTGTTTGCAGAGTCATGTCCATATTGTGGCCACCAAAAACTTGTTGTTTGCTGTGGTTGGTGTGGTGTTCTAAAAGTTCCGGTCGCTGCTACTGATGCTCCAGTAGCGAATATCAGCATAAATACTATTATATATGCTTTTGTTTTCATCTTATTTTCCCCCAAATATATATTATTTTATTGTTTATGTTTATTATAATAAACGTAGTATTATATATAGTTTACTGTTATTGATTGTTTTTGAATATTATTCATGGTATCCTTGTACTCCGTATGATATCAAGGAATATTGGACCGAACTCATGATTTGCTGTTGCAGTGGCAACGCTTGCATCCATAATTGTAGATGGTTCATGACTGTCGGAAAAATGATGTCCGATTTCGTGAGTTATGATATGTTCTGCAATATGCGGTACAGTAAAATTAAATATAGAACTCCGAGATCGTGATACCAAATCGTAAATTGTTTGATAAAAAATAGCTGAAGCCTTTTTATTAACTATCGGGTTGTTGTAAATCCATTTACTTTGTGTGACACCTAATGTGTCATCATCAGGTACTGGAGGGGAAATCCGTGGATTTAGGTTGTGCGAAGTAAAAAACGACATATTAATTACGCAATCTGGGTCTGCGTCTTCTTCTTTATCAAATTCCCATGCACTCACGATAAATACAGTCCAGCAATCAATAGTTGATCGACTGTCTTGGTAATTATCCCAGAATCCTATTCCCATATCTGCCCAGAAAGAGCCAAGGTGCATTGTAAATGGTATATAATCAGTCCATTCATCCCAGTAGATAGGCAATACATATGCTTGTGCAAAAGCATTGATTAATGTTGATCCGCCGTTGGGGGTCTGTGGGAGAATATCGAGATTATCATCATCAAATACTCTAACACTTTTGTTTATTAGCGTCGTTGGCGGAATTCCTTGAATTACCAACCAAAGAATATATTTTGATGGTACCCCTATCTCTTTTGGAAATGCTCCTAATCCGACTGTTGTATATTCTACATCAATTCTACTTTTTAATATTGGATATCTTATTTCATCTGTTATTTGTAGGTATCCTCCCTCTAGACAATCAAGTTGATCAGCCCAATCTGAATCGAAACCATTCCGAAGTTTTATGGTTACTGCTGAATATCCTGGAAGTCCATAATTAGGAGTAATGCTAAGAAGCGTTCCGGACAAGGTTACCTCATCAAGTGATTGCCAAGAGATCATGACATCTCGTTCGATCCAGAGTCGCCGCCAAACTGTGAGTAATTCGGTTATTTGATTTTCAGAGACATTGTTTCCGAATCTAGTATGCACTTCTCCATATCTTGTTCTTTGCGGGACACGTAAGGTGTTAATCCATTCGTATTCTGCGAGATCAGCAACAACACGATAGTTATCACCAGGTTGCATTGATACTATAAAACTTACGTACACCCTCCCGAAGTTATTCGTGGGTTTTGAGTCAGTATTAAAAAACCGATATTCTGCTGGCATTCCTCCTATCTGATGAAGACTACTATCAGTATCGTGTGTGATTGATGATTGAGGCGGACGGATAGTGTAAGTAAAAAATCCAACCTCCTGTTTTTGTCTGTTGTCATGGCTTTTTGATTCATCATCAACTGGGATTCGTGACTCTTTCGGATCATCGACATCAAAATATTTCAGATACACCATGATATTTGGGAGTGGAGGGTTGAT
>JAWABU010000040.1 GCA_038884455.1 Candidatus Thermoplasmatota archaeon
GCTGAAATCGGCGGTGAAATTGCGGTTCACATGGTTCGCAACTGTTGGATTAATCCTTTTCTTTGCGCGTCCCATCCAATGAAAAAATGAATGTTTCTTCCTTAATTATCTATTTCGGGATGAAGCCGAAGGTAGCCTCTCCATATTTTGTTCATTTTCTTTGTTGAAACAATATTTACTTTTTTACCTTCTTAATTCGAAATTCAGACAGTCCAACTGGAATAATTTCTAACTCATCACCATCATTAATATCGTGAGCTTTCGCTAATTGACTTGGTATGGTGATTACCAAGCTGCTTCCCACGACTCGTGCTTTCCTCGTCAGAGGCATGTATCCCCTCCTGGCATTACCAGTAATGTATATGTAGTTATATATATTTTTCTATTTTTTCACATATATTTAAAAATAATCATCCCGATATATATGTATAGTTATGACTCTTTGGGAAGATCAGAGGATCATCCAAACTCTTATGAATATCTGAATAGTTACCGGTGCGATGAGGATATATGAAAATATTTGTCGATACCGCAAATCTTGAAGAAATCAGAGAACTTGCTTCGTGGGGAATCATTGATGGTGTCACAACAAATCCAACATTGATAGCTAAAAGCGGACACGCATTTCAGGACATCATTCAAGAGATTTTTACAATTGTTGACGGACCTATTAGTCTTGAAGTAGTAAGCGAAAAAGCTGACGATATGGTCAAAGAAGCAAAAGAAATTGTATCAAAGATACCTGAAAAATACAAAAAAAATATTGCGATAAAAATACCAATGACGAGTGAAGGTTTAAAAGCAACAAAACAACTCTCAAAGCTTGGAATAAAGACGAATGTTACTCTCATTTTTTCAGCAAATCAAGCCCTCCTTGCTGCAAAAGCAGGAGCAAGTTTTGTCAGCCCTTTTATCGGTCGGCTCGATGACATCGGCCAGGAAGGTATGCAGATCATCGAGGAAATTATGGACATCTTTCAAAATTATAACATACAAACAGAGGTTATTGTAGCAAGTGTTCGTCATCCGATCCATGTTATTCAAGCAGCACGAATCGGTGCAGATATTGCAACTGTTCCACCTGAGGTACTTCGAAAAATGGTACGGCACTCATTAACTGATATCGGAATACAGAGTTTTTTGAAAGACTGGCAAAAAGTAAAAAAATAAAGAGTTTAAATTTTACTGAACTCTTTTTTTCGTTCTTTTGCATCTTTTCCAGTTGCTTCAAATAAAAACGCATTCCATTTTTTAATAATTGAATAATCGCCAGAGATCTTTTTTGGTGGAACAATATCGACTAAAAGTTTATTTTTTTCTTGTTTCATCGTGATTTCTCCGATGCCATCAACCTCAAATTTCATACCTTGCTTCACATCACCTTTAACTCCGAAATATGTTGAAACAAGATTGTTCAAATCAGCGTTATGTCCCCGTTTAATTGTATACTCTCTCATAAGAGTTGGTATTAAAAAAATATATTTTAAATGTTTTGATATACTACACAGGGAATGTCAACTTAAAGATTCTTGTAGTTAAAATCAACAGGAGAAGAAACACATCATAAATACTTAAGTTGACAGGTTCTACTACACGAGTTTAATAATTTTCAATTTTGAAATTGAACACAAAAAACTTAATATCGATTGAGATGTACAATGTCGTCTAACGATCTTTTTGGTACGTGATGAACATTGTTTTTATCACGCCAATATTCACATGATTGATTCATAGGTTCGATGACTGATATCTCTGCTTTATATCCTAATGCTATAACACAGTCAACGATCAAATTTTGAGGGATATGTAAAACTTTTTGTAGCTTCTCACGATTCACGTTTAAGAGAATGCAACTTCCGATTCCTTTTTCTTCAGCAGCAAGAATAATATGTGCCGCAGCTAAACCAACGTCTCTTTTCGGATCAATAGGAGTATCCTTTTTTGTTAACATAATAATATACGCTGTTGGTTGTTCGGTATCTGCTGGTTTCCATTCAGGTTTGATATACCCTGCCCACTTTAATGTAGAAAAAACGTCTTGACAAATTTTTTTATCAACGGTGATGATATACTCAATTGGTTGAAGATTACCTGCAGACGGGGCGAGACGTGCACCGTCAATAAGTTCTTTCAATATTTCTACGCTAATCGCTTTTTGAGTGAAACGGCGAATCGTTCTCCTCGACTGGATAACTTTGGCTACTTCCATAATAACTGAATAACAAAATACTTCATATTAAACATATCGAAATCTACTTGAATACTAACATCTTATAGAAAACATGATATATGGCGAAAAAAGAAAAAACTATGAAAACTTTTATTCGAAGCGCGCCAAAAATACAAGAAAAAATCATTCTTGAAAATGCGAAAAAAATCTATGATGATCCGTTTATTTTATTGCCAATCTGTAGTGATATATCCGCTGAAAAATATTTCAAAAAAATCCGTAAAAAGTTAGAAAAAATATGTAAAAATCGGGATAATCGATCTGTGCTTGAAAAATATTCTAACAAAAGAGGATTCGACGGAGCGGTGGCTGGAACACTACTGTTGGTACACTCTGAAAAAGCCCCTTTTTTAGGAGTTGTTTCTTTTTTGACTGGGGACATTACGTATGCACAGCGGGGTAAAGCAGATAAAGAGAAGTTAATCGCAGTTCAACATTATAATGATCCGATGCTTCGGTTACTAGGCTTTAAAGATATAGCATACAAAAAAAATTTGTCGTTCTATTCATGGGATACTGGATTTGTTTGTAGTGGGAAGACGCCAAAACCACCGAAAGAATTTGTCGATTTTATTCTAAAAAAACTTGACATACGATGTACTTCAGATATCTGTTCATATCAACACCAACATGGCCAAAATGAATTTAAAAAAGAGGCATATCAACAACGGTTTCTTCGGATTTATTGGAAATCTGCTGATACGTATATTGCTATCTGTGAGTCATGTGCAAAGAAGACCCAGAACACTGTTTTTACCATATCAAAATATCTTTTACAACAAAAATTATCTGAAGATTTTAATATCAAGGTTATTGCCGATATTATTAACAAGGAGACGGGATATGAACAAAAAACTGATTTTTTAGAAGATTATTTCGCAGGGCGTATCTCCGATTTTGAACTAATTCTAAAAAATATACAACGAAGAACGGAAACAATTGAAAAAAGCGATCAAAAAATATATGTGTATAATAATATATCGTATGGAGAAAATGTCGAAAAATTTGTCGATGCGCTTAATCCTTTAGACCATGAACGAAAAGCACTACTATTTATATTAGAAAAAAACACAAAGCCATTAATCGTTGATCAGATTTCTGCGAATAAAATTCTTGAACGATACTGGAAGGATTATGGTTTTGAATTTATAAAATCTATAATTCCTGATGAATCTATCGCAGAGTCATTTTTTCATCTAGATGAGACACCATCGGACATTATTAAGTTAGTATTTGAATATGAAAAACGGCAAAAAATCATCACCCAGCTTCCAAAATTTACTTCACTTTCAGATGTTGCACAAGTAGCTGATACCATTACAAAGACATATAAGATCTACGGTGAGACAAAAGCCTTGAATGAATTGAAAAAAATACAGGACACACCGAAAATAAAATCATTGGCTTACTCTTTTTTGTTAGTTTTTAACAAAGGTGAAGAGACGAAATGGAGATTTTCAAAAGAAGAAATTGAATTTGGTTTGTTTCTAAAACCATATGTTCAGCGACTTCTCAACGCAGAACCAAAGGACTATGTTCAGCATCTGAAAGAATTATTAGCTGCGTGTGGTTCAACAGAAGAATTACACATACAATAAAAAAAATAAAAAAAGAGGAATGTTTAGTTTACATTCCAAAGACAAAAAAGAACAGCACAAACCCTGATTGGTTTGCTTCCACTTCTGCACCTTCATCACAGGTTGCTGTTATTGTAAAAACGGTTGGTCCAAATCCTAAAACGATCATTTTTATGGTTGTTGTATCCCCTGATGCAAGTGTTGAGATTACTCCGTTTTTCTGTTTTGGAAATACTAGGCCACCGTTTGCTGTAATGCTCCAGGATACCTGTGTTGCATCAGCATCACCGGTGTTCTTCAGAATTGCACGTAGTCCAATACCTGTTTTAATACTTGTTATTTCAAGTTCTGGTTGTGGACCTGCTGTGCCAGTCAGCGTAAAGCTCACACCATATTCTGCACCACTGAAAACAACGCTTCCTTTTGTCCATCGTGAATAGCCAAGGTCCGGATAATCAACCCATATACTCTGGGTCTTGAGAGGAGCGGTTAACCAAAATCCATTGTCGTTGAGTACTGGTTGAAAACAAACCCACCATTTGCCCGTAGTGAGTTCAACAGCTGCAAAGGACACCTGGATAAGTATTTCTGGTCGACCAAAATACATATTTCCTGTATCAGATGCTGTAAAGGTTGCTGTTGGTGAGACAAACGGTGTGAGTTTTGGTTTGTTGGTTCCATCATCTTGATAAAAGAATACGTTTACTCCTAAAACAGATGCAGATCCTGTTCCAGCATAAGTAACTATTCGAAAACTTCCTCCGTCAATATTCCAGGCTGAGTCGGTGATGTCAAAATCATCAACGACTTCTCGGTCAATTGGATTTGCTGCCCAATAGACACAAGAAACACCATTCATCTCATCTGGCAGTCCATTATCCCATAATACATTTTGAGCATTGGTTATCTGGGTTGAGATAACTTTGGTGTTGCTTCCTGAACCATCAGTAAGTAACACGTGATGGTTTGTGGTTTCTGTAGTTGCGATTACACTGGTTGCGGAAAAAAGCAACACAACTGCAATCAACAAAACACCTGCCTCCCTTCCTACTATTTTTTGTGTTCTCATTTTTTCCTCCCTTTTTGATACAAGAATAGAATTTGTATTTATTATAATTTCTTATTTAATCTATAGTTCTTATATAAATTTACTAATTATCAAAATAATAAAAAAGAAAAAGAGAAGGTATTTGATTATATTTTAACCAAGAACAATAGTACTTTTGCGTCAACCTCTTTTTCAGCACATCCAACAGTTGTAGTAACTGTTGTTTTTCCAAACCCAAGAACAAACGATTTTATGGATACTTGGTCGCCTGCAGGTATATCAATAGTTCCTGTTTTCTCTTTTCCAAGAATAATAACTCCGCCATTCAGAACGATGCGCCATGCAACATTTGTGAGATCAGCTGAACCCGTGTTCTTTGCAGTTACGGTGATTCCAAAACCACCTTTTATTGCAGTAATTTCAAGCGGGCAGGTTATTGTTGCAGCTGCAGTGTCATTTGCTTGATTCTGTGGGTTTGCACTATCAGTTACTGTGAGGGTTACGGTATAGGTTCCTGGTTCAGGATATGCATATGTTGGGTTTTGTGCTGTTGATGTTGCTCCATTTCCAAAATTCCAAAGCCACGTATATGGTGCAACTCCACCAGTCGCAGTGCCCGTGAATTGAATAGGGACACCAACATCAGCGGTATATGGTCCGCCAGCATCAACTTGTAGCGGTTGAACACCTCCAGTACCAGTTACAACGAAATCATCAAGGAAAAATGCAAATGCATCATTGGATACAACATTTATGGCTATGTAGATTTGTTGTCCAGAATATTGGGAAATGTCATAGGTATACTGTGTCCAGGTAACTGGTGTTTCCACATATGCTCCAGGGGATATTTTTACAAAACTCGATGGATTTGTATCTGTTGTTGATACCAGTACTTTAAATCGTTCCAATCCATATTGAGTTGTAATTGATCGTGCCCAGAAACTCACAGTCTCAAAAGTTGTTGCTAATAATTTTGGTGTAATCAGCCAATCGTTATTTGGTGCATATTGTGTTACTGCATCCCAGCAGCTTGCATATTTTTGACCGGTATGCGCTGGATGATTGGTGTTAATTGGCGGCGATGTTTGTGAAGGGTTAAATATCATAAATGCACCAACATAGCCTGCATTTGGCCAAGTGACCCCCTGCATACCCCATGTTTGACCGCCATCCCCATCGTAGGTTGTCCATGGTGGGAAATCATCGACGATAAAATCTGGATAGGTTTCAAAACTATCTTGGAAAACAATATCTCGATTAGTTATTCCCAACGTTGTTTTTGCTTGGATGTAATCATACTCAAAATCAATGGTTTTGGTTAAAACTGCTGACCCTGGCATGATACATGCAAGGGTGACAATTGCAATGATACCTGCTTTTATATAAAAATCTCTTCTTGTTTTCATCTTCTTCCCCCAAGAATACCTTATAATGCTATATCGATAGTCAAATATATAAACATTTTGTTAAATTGGTTACTAAAATAATATAAAAATAGTTTTTTATTTCAGTGTTTGTACCCATTCATAGACTGGATCTACGAGTTGTTTGATTCGTTTTTTCTCAGCATTCATTGGGGATGGTGACCAATTATCGGCAGGCTCAAAGTGAAAATCAGTTATTGCACCAATCCGTTGATCCTTTGGTTTAAACACGATTTTTAATGGCATTCCAAATTCAACATCCCATGGTTTTACCTTATGAAGTTCATTAGCAATCGCTACTTTACTATCTCCAATAATTGCATAGACAAGAATGATCGGTAATCTTTTTAATGAAGAACGTCCACTCCAGCCGGCAACCGTCCACGTATGAACCTTTGCTGTGAGTGGCATTTCAATCCATTCAGTCGGTTGAAGTTTACAATCAAGACGCCAACAATGTGTTCGTATCGGTACCCAACTATCACCACAGTTTGGACATCGGGTCCCCATAATTTTCCCATCAAGAAGACCGATGAAAAAAGGGCTGTTTTTTCCATGGCGAATCGTATATAACTGATCATAGTGTAAAAATTGATTCATCACTTGTCGGTCTTCAGATATTTCATGACCTACAAAACAAAGACCTGTCTCTTGAACTCCTTTTGGACGATACTCTTTTTTTTCAGAAAAAACAGGTTTTTTAACAGTATTTTCTTGTGTGTTTTTCATGTGAATCACGGACTCCATAGTCTAATGCCTCCGAATAATAAAATTGGAGATACTTGTTCCAGTCCCAGCATGGCTATTTACAATCCCGCATTCTGCATCAGGTACCTGTGTTTTCGAACTGAGATGTTTCTTTGGAATTATGCCAGCGAGCTGATAATAACATTCAATCGCGCTCATGAGACCTGTTGCACCAACGGGATGGCCATATCCAAGAAGGCCGCCTCCAGGATTCATCGGGATATCGCCATGCATATAGGTTCGTTTATCTCGGATAAACTGAGCAATTGTATCGGTGTCAGCAAGACCTAATGCTTTGTAGATTTGTGCTTCTGAGGTTGAAAAAGCATCATGGATTTCGCCAAAGTCGATCTGTTTCAATGGATCTGTAATACCAGCCATTTTGTATGCTTGTTCTGCAGAATATCGACATGCTGCAAACTCAGTCATATCAGGATATCCTGGTCCGTATCGCTCTTGCCATGAGGGGTACTGAATCCGGTCGCCCGCACGGATCGTACAGCTTGAAAGACCGATACCGTCAATAGTTACATAATAATCAGGGTTCACTTTTTTGGCATAGCGCTCTGAACAAACAACTAAAAATGCAACACCTCGTGTCATCAAACAGCAATCATATTTTTTAATTGGATATGCAATCAATCGAGAGTTTAATACATCATCAACCGTGATGTAGCGATGTTCATTACGATACCATTGAGCTTTTGGATTATCCATTGCATTATTTTTATTTTTTACAGCAATTAAGGCAACATCTTCCTCAGTAACCTTATTTTCTTTCATCCATTTATTTGCCATAGCCGCATAATAAATCGGATAGATTCCACCAACCATCAGCTCGTATCTGATGTCAGATGCCATCGCAATAAATTCACTTCCTTGAGATTGCGATACTGAATCCATGGTTTCCCAGCCTACAATGCCAACAACATCGTGATGGCCTGACATTACCGCAAGTGCTGCAGCATATAACGCTGAACCTCCGGTGTTTCCGCCATTTTCAACTCGATAATGCGGAAGTCCAGCTAGGCCAAGATGATCATGGATAATCCATTCAGGTGCAAGTTGATGACCAAAATGGACCGAGAAATGTGAATAGATCATCAAATCAAGATCTCGGAGAGAAAAATCAGGTATGTCCTTTTGTGTCTCTCGAACGCATTCTGCGGCCCCCCCTTCAATACTTTCAAAACCAGTTGGACCGTAATCAAAAGGTGTTGTCGCCCCTCCAATAATACATGCTTTCTGTTTCATAGGCTCTGATATCCCCTGGGACTAAAAAATGATTCATCACCAGTCCCGATGGCGTAATATCAACAGTATTAAAAAATGTTATGTTTTTTATAAAAAAATTTTTTGCTTTTAATTGTATGAATTGTTTGTATACCACTATCAAATAAGTATTTTTGATGTCTCTTAACTATCTATTCAATGGGAACGTAGATCATGTATGATCACTGGTCAATCTACATATCTACATATTTTACATATTTTGTTCGAACTTTTGAGACAAACTACAACTCCTTGTCATATCACGACACATAAAAAATATGATTTTTTTCATTTGGTATGAGTCTTTAATTATTCAAAAAGAAGCAATACGTTTATTAAAAACTACATAATATCCTAGAATCGTGAAAATAAAACAGCGACAGGAAGTTCTTGAAGATATCATTAAAGATTCAAAGAAAAAACCTAAAGGATGGAAGGCTGCATTCGGCCGAGATATACTAGCTGCCTCATATGATTATTATATTTTTAACCCCTCAGTCGGTATCTATCTCATAAAAGAATATCAGAAGAATCCGTATGAAATCAAAGGTATCGGAACAAAAATCGCCCGTCGAATCGATGATGATATCGAAGAAAAAATCAATCAAAATGCACAAGAATTTGGCATAATTCAAGGAGATTTTCGGAAAATAATCCAAAATCTACAAAAAGGTATACCACCTGAACAAATTTTAGAAGCAGGAATCAAGGGAAATGACTTAGGAATAACTATACCAGTCAAAGGAAAAGCATCAGCATCACAAGAAATTTATAAAGAAATGAAAAATTGCTATGCCGATAAAGAAAAAACAATTAATTCACGATTTGAAAAGATGCTTGCCGATGAAGGAGTATCAACAGCATATAGCTAAAAGAAATTAGTGTATATATCTTTGGATGGTGTCATGCGCCTGCTGTCGTTTTTCTTGGATGTCAGTAAGCATTTGTTCCAAGAGTTGGGCTGCATATTTTTTACAGTTACCACACATCTGTACACCTTGTTTACATGTTGTAAATATAGTATGAAGTTCGTGATCATCTTCAATAAGATGATATAAAAACAACTCATATACCATGCAATTTTCAGGTTGTCCACCATATTTTTTGTGTAATTCAAGAGTAGCTGCTCCCCCAGTTTTTGCATTCATAATCTTTTTCGTCGCCTCTCTTGGTGTATCCGTAAGAAAGATCGCACTTTCTGGTTTTGACGACGACATTTTTTCTCCGGTAAGCCCTGTCATAAACCGATGATATGTTGACGATGGTTGTATAAAACCGTATCCGCCTAATGCGGGTTCTACTTTTGCGAGTTTTTCATCAATAGTTGGTATATCTTGTTTCTGTGCATCGTTGATATACAATGCTTTATACTCTACAATTTTATGAAGTTTGCGAAAACCAAGTGCAGAAACACATTCTACAGCAGCTTCAAGAAGTTTTGGTACCTCTTGATCAACCTTAACAAAAACACCAATTTTTTCATCTTTGGTAGAAGTCACATTAAATAAGCGGTACGCCTGGGCGATATCTCGCGAAAGTCGAAGATGTGGATCTTGATCAACTCCAACCGGGACCAATGTTGGTCGAGATCCGCCAAATTTTTGAAGTTGAACATGGAGAATATCACCAGTTTGAAGAAGCGGTGAAAAGATATGTGTCATGTTGGTTGAACCATCAAAGCCATACATTGCAAGCATCTGAGACCAGTTCACTTTTTTTCCAAGTAGATACCCAAGATCCTTAACCTCTTGATGCTGTGATTGGAAATAGATTTTGCATTTCTCTGGTTTTAAACCAAGAGCGATATAATTTAGAATATATTCGTGAATGGCGATTTCTTTTGTCTCCTGGAGTGATAAACCACGTGTGGCATACGCTTCAATATCTGCAACAGAAATAAAGATGTCAGCTCCAAGATTTTGATAGTAAATAACTTGATCGATGACCATTTTATGGCCAAGATGCATGCGGCCCGACGGCATCAAACCGGTAAGTACAGCCCAAGGTTGTTTTGTTTGAACTGCGGTGTGAATTCGATTGAACTCCCGATGGCCGATAATAACACCTCGGCGTAGCAGACGATGAGGATGCGGTAGAGTTTTCCAAAGGTCATCAGTGAATTCTTGGATACCAAATTCATCTCTGAGGCGAGTATAATCCTGGTAGATTGTTGAACTCCACGGGTCGATTTTCATACGTATCGATATCGACATAATCTCATATTTCAAAAACTTACCGTTGCCTGCAAAAAGAAAGAGAAAGAAATCAAAGAACGATGTCAGAAGGTTGATACAAGGTTATGCTGTTACCAATCGAGTGGACCCCAGTTTCTGCTTTTGCATTTGGGGCATACATAGGTGTGCCGCTCTTTATCCTTTTGTACTTTGAGCGGAGCAAGAAATTTTGTCTGACATTTTCTGCACTGGTATAAGTTAACCATGAGATAGAGAAACATCTGAATATTATAAAACTTTTTTGATTGAACAGGAATACCAAGGTAAAGAATCCCATTATTTTTTTACAAGAATTGAGAGATCAGATAGTTTTTCCCAGTGGGAACTATGGCATTCTGGACAGACAAACATGGTTTTATCCAGTCCATCAAAAAATTCCTCAGGGATCATAAAATCTGAGTCACAATTTCGACAATGATTAATCGTGATCATTTTTTTCCCTTCTTCAACTGTCTATATACTAGTGTCATGTCCCAGTATATATAATTTCCGTACAATGCTTGTTAACATCAAGCAAGACTTTCTGTCTTTTTTATCGTTTTTGGGATACTTCAGTAGAATATTGACACATTAGCCTTATACAAAAATCTGTACATTTTTCTATGTAAAATCAGGTGAAAACAGTAAAAATTAAAGACGGATTATTACGCCCGTCGTCTGCTCAACCCAATCACAAAACCAATAATGAGTACCCCCACGATAAGTGCTATGACAATAATCCACATCAGTGACATATACAGGGGGACTGGTTGTCGTGCATTCGGATGCTCGGTAGTACCAAACGGCATATGACCATCGACGGCAAAACCAGTCGTTGGTGAATACGGTAGCGGGAGAACGTCAGATTGTTTCCAGTGATTCATCGAACTATACTGATTTTCAGGTACCCATATCCTAAGATTTGGATCACCATACAAGCAGACGTTTTCAGCAAGATCCCACCACCACACCGGTGGTTCTGAGATATACTGAATGCCAACCTTTTTTATACCATCCGCATAAATCTGACCAATTGTCTGACCAAGTGCTATGCCTCGGGGAACACCGTTTTGCCATACATCTGAATACCAGGATGTCGCCCACGGATCCATGATCTGGAATACTGAACCATGTCGCATCAGTGTAATATGGAGGTATTTTCCTGCAGGAAGACAGGCGACGCTACTGACACCAGCTGAATGAATATTCCCAAGATTATCATCAATTTGAGTGCCGTTGAACCATTTCATACCAAAGCGACCAAGTAATACCGTAATGATAACACCATCATAGTAATCCTGAGTGTCCTGCAGCCAATCGGGTGTGATATGACGTAGAATTGGAAAACCAGCGAGTCGACCGAGTAGATCTCGAAGAGGACGATACGCAGGTGCCCAATCAAGGGCAGTACTAAATAACCGCATTCCACGGGGATCAGGATTACCGTTGAGTGCAGGAAGAATACCATGGACTTCCATGGTCATGGTATCAGGTTCATCAGTTGATCCAAGCAGCCATTCGTAGCTTCGCCATGGATTAGTTTCTTTGGTGTATGCGGTAAGACGAGGAAGCATTGTTGGATACCCAAGGGTCCCTTCACCTTCAACATCCCAAAACATAAGCATACCACCATTCAATGGAGCTCCATGGGTGTTGATCAACCAGAGAACAACACCGTTGTTGAGATTCTGCATGTTTGCATGGAAATTTGTCGAAAACACGGGGTCATATCCAGCTCGTCGCAAGTAGAATGGTTGCACTTCTGATCCACTGAGATCCGGCATAAAACCACCATCCCGTCCGTTGACAGCCCGCATAACACCTTCATCGATAGGTTCAAACGATTGTGTTACTCCGGGTATTGAACCATCAGCACAGGTATAGGTAAACCCCCAATACTTACTTGCACGACTGTTGAATTTATGATCATAGCACACCAAGGTGTCAAGAACAGGGTATTTGAAGGTTTCTTCTTGAGAAGGTTTTGTGATTTTTAACCCAAGTTTTCCATACCAGGGAAATCGACGTTTACTGCTGCTTCCATTAATCAATGTAACGCCTTCTTCAGAAAGTGCAGGGTTCTGGAAGACCAGCTGTGGGTAAAACACAGTTTTGGCAACCCAGACTGCAATGTCAGTTGGTGCATCGATAAAACGACCTGGATATGCTTTGCCGACGAACACGCGATCCCAGGGTAACCCGATATCAAATTGCCCTCCAAGTGTAATAATGATTTCTTCTCCCTCGTGGTCATAGCCAAGTTTTTTCAATAAACTGTAGATTTGTTTTCCTGTGAGATACATTTCTGAAACTGTCGGAAGCTTGGAATGACCATCAGGGTGCCGTCGCCACAGTTCATTATGCCAGACAACCGCCTGTGAAAGCTCAGGATAGTTATCAATGATGAGCACCGGACTTCCATGGGTGGCAGCAAGATACGCTGCTGGACCAATTGCAAGACCCCCTGGCATCTCTCCTTGGATCTCTACAATATTTGAAATATACCAATAGGTATAGGGATCGATTGTGGTAAAAATCACATCATGACAACCAGACAACTGACGAATATAGGTGTTTAGATGGATATCATCGGTAAAATGATGGATTTTTCCTATTTCGTGTAACTTTGATCGTGCTTCAGTTTTGAGGTTTCCACCGAGATCAACAAGGTATATCTCTTGAACACCTAACGTATGCAAAGAATCATATGTCCAGGATGGAATATCATCTGGTTTGACGTAGAGGAGTGGTGCATTGTACAATGATGCAAGGACAGCACCTTGTGTTGCAGAGGCAAGACTGTCTCCGTGGTTTTTTGAATAGTTCTGCTGCCAGGTATATGACACGGAAAAATCTGTTGCAGTTGTCATTTCTGTAAGCGAATAGACACAAATCGAATACTTCTCACCAGGTCGACATTCTCCGAGGCGCTCGAGATGCATATCGGTTTCAGTCCCGATCGGCATGGGGATATCTGCACCTTCGCCGCTTGCTTGTTTTGGAACAGCACATTTTGATGAAACACCAACCTCGCGGGTTGATAACACTTCTTCACCTGATGGTCCAATCAGAGAAAAACCAAGTTTTACAGAAGGATTGCTCCATGTTAACGTCAGGGTTACATCTCGACAACCATACGGTGGCAACTCAGGAATATCAAGCGTGACTCCAGGGTACATCTCAACATCGATTTGGTAGATAACCTGTCGCATATTTTTCAAAATATCAAGAATGCGTCCATATCGTCCAAACGCTGTTCCGAAAAATTTCCGATGTTTCTGCGGTTCTAATCCGATATCAACATATTGTTCCTCTTGTGATTCAGTGGTTGGTAAAAAAGCAGATCCTATAGATTTTGTTGGAACATCGGTTAAAGCGACACTCCATCGTCCACTATTATAAACGTAAACCGATGTTTTATCAAGATCCATACCTCCTTGAGCATTCCATGCGTTCGTAATACCTGCCATCATCCATTGATTGTCTTTGAGACAATAAATTTGAAGATCACGGTCACCAGCAGGTATCGACATTTTGATTAAACTTTCGAAACCGGGAAATCCAAGATCAACATAGAAACTTGGGTACCATGATCGAACCTTAATCATCTTATATCCCTCTGGGACTGTGAATTCATTATAGGTAGGATAGACTTCGTTTGTTTTTGGAACTTCAAAATGTTGTGTGAGTACTTGTTTTGGTTGCAGAGAACCTGTAAGAATTCCTGTTGTTTTGTTGTTTTGCTGTTCAGCTGTGTTGTTAATAACCGCAACTACTGCTTTTTCTGAATATGACCAGTCATTGAGTGCAAGTATCGATGCAAGCTGATACGGATCGGTACATTGGATGTATTGTGTTGATGCTGATGGCCATGCTCCGAGATAATTTTTTGAGCTGTTCGGCAGATTGATATACCGTAGAGCATCAAGTGAACCATGACAATAAGCTACCCAATCTTCCATAAAATAATCAATACCTTGACGGGTATTCATGGTGCGCTCACGAAGCGATGAACTCCGGAATGGATCCTCATAAAAGAGGAGTGGACTGGCAAAAAGTTGATCGGTGTTTTTATCATAAAAAACCGAGGTTGGAACTGCTGCAAGAAACGCGTAATCATCCAGATCGCCTTCAGGATCAAACTGAACAAACGTGGTGCGTTTCATTGGAATATACGGTTTCCAGGCCACCCCTCGATCAAAACCCTGTGTGTATAATGTTGTTGTTTGAGCAAAACCAACTGGAACTACTGTTCCAAAAATAAAGATACTCAGAATAAAACAAGCATAAAGTGTATTCTTTTTTTGTTTAGTTAGCACCATATATATCCCCCAATAAGGACATCGTATGCATCAGATATAGCACAGAGAGTATATATATTTCTCCTTATATATTGATTTAGTTCGTATATATATTTTATTATTAAAGTCTTTTCATGATGTTTGATGAAATCTTATGGAGAAAATCTAAAAATGTTACATCAAACTCCCTCGTTATTTTCTTCTATATATTTCTTATGGATAACCTAATATAACATATCGTGATACTCTCTACATATTAAAAAAATGAAAATTAGGAGTATCTATGACGTATTGTGCATCCTGTGGTGCGACCTTATTTCCCAATGATGAACAGGGAATCTGCCACCAATGTAAACTTGCCATGTTTTTCAATCAAGACAATTGCCCGGATATCCAAGATTATGCTGGATAAAAAATCAATCCTTGGGAGGTAGAATTTCCTTCAAAACTCATATAAAATCACAGGTATTAACATTTTGTTTGATGTAGTTATGAGATCAGAGCTTCACCGTATTTTACAAAAACAACAGTATGCAGTTGTCGGTACTCATTCAGCGGTAAAACTCTGCCACTGGATGAAACAAAGCCTGCTTTTTAACCGAGAATGCTACAAACAAAGTTTCTACGGCATACAATCACATCGATGCTTACAAATGACACCTGCAGTTCATCATTGTACCCAGATGTGTCTTTTCTGTTGGCGTTTCCAAGATTTTACTGAACAGTCCCTTGAACAGTCTGATGAACCAGAACAGATTCTTGATCAAGCAATTCAGGTACAGCGAAAACTTATCACTGGTTTCAAAGGAGATCCTCGATGTGATGTTGAAAAATGGAAAGAGGCAAACCAACCAACCATGCTTGCTTGTTCACTTTCAGGAGAACCAACATTATACCCGAAACTAGGAGAATTCTTTGAGATTTGTAAAAAACGAGGTCTCACTACATTTCTAGTTACCAATGGAACAACACCGGAGGTTCTCAAATATCTTGACCCATTGCCAGATCAGATCTATGTTTCAGTGGTTGCACCAAACGAAGAGGTGTATAAAAAAATCTGTTCACCATTAATCCCTAATGGCTGGGAAAAACTTACTCAAACATTAGCATTACTACCTTCACTTGATACTCGAACCGTGATACGTCATACACTTATCCAGTATTGGAACATGGATGAAACAGTAATAAAAGAGTATGCGAAACTTGATGCACAAGCACAACCCTTGTTCATCGAATCAAAAGGATATGTTTTCGTCGGAGGATCACGACAACGTATGACCATTGCAAATATGCCAACCCATGACCAAGTTCGGTTTTTTTCACAGAAACTTGCAGATGAAATAAGCTATGAATACATTATGGAAAAACAAGATTCACTGGTCGCCTTGCTTGGCACTGATCCAAAAAAAAGAATATTGCCAAAGTTAAAAAACAATTAGGAAAAAGAAAAAAAAAGTTTGTAGATGAATCTAATTTGAAGGCTTAACAAGATGGTGGTGTGTAGGTTACAACTAGGATTGGTTTTGGACTTGCTGAACTGTATTCTTCAGAATAAATCTGTGATACAGCAGAGGTAACCTCACTGTCTGATTGAATCCCAATAGCAAACCAGTTTGATCCAA
>JAWABU010000041.1 GCA_038884455.1 Candidatus Thermoplasmatota archaeon
CTGAAATCGGCGGTGAAATTGCGGTTCACATGGTTCGCAACTGTTGGATTAATCCTTTTCTTTGCGCGTCCCATCCAATGAAAAAATGAATGTTTCTTCCTTAATTATCTATTTCGGGATGAAGCCGCGATCTGAGTAAAATTTATATATAGCAGGTTATTTTTTCTTTTATATTGGGGGAAAAAGATGAAAAATAAAGTACTCGTTGTTGGGGCAATATGTTGTCTTTTGTTAGCTGGTTTGATCCCGAGAGTTGGTGCAGACAAAGAGATTTGTGTAAAAACTGAAAACACCAGAGACGTAGTATGGTCAGAGAATTTTGATAATTATACTACAGGAAGTGGACTACATGGACAAGGAGGTTGGTTTGGCTGGGGAAACAGCCCTCTTGCTGATGCACAAGTAACTGATGATCACGCAAGAAGTACACCAAACTCTGTTGAAATAAAAGAAAATGCAGATATGGTTCATACGTGGAATGATCTGAACCAGGGAAACATCACATTTACCACATGGGTCTTTGTCCCTGAGGATTTTGCCGGGCAGTCATACTTTATTTTACTAAGTGAATATAATGGGGATGCATCGTTTTGGTCAACGCAGATACGATTTGATAGCGAATACGGTGTTGTTGAATCTGAATATGAAGGAGAGCAGCTACCGTTGATTACTGGAAGCTGGGTTGAACTCCGTGTGGAGATCGATTTAGCTGCAGATATTCAAAAAGTATATTATAACGGAGCTCTCCTCACTGAGAAAAGTTGGACAGACGGCGTCAGTCAAGGTGGACCACGACAGCTTGGTGGTGTTGATCTATTTGCCGACGGATCGACACCAGTGTACTATGATGATATCACAATCGAAGCAGAGACGACTCCGCAGCCACAACCTGATTTAGAATTTGATGTTGCAATCGGCGGGATGAGCATCCAGACAGTACTCATGAACATTGGAGATGGAACAGCGACGAACGTCTCCTGGAGTATTAAACTTGATGGCGGGATCATTTTCCGCGGGAAAGAAACCACGGGAACACTAGGAGTGCTCCTTCCAGGTAGTGAACAGGTGTTGAAATCAAGTCGTATTCTTGGATTTGGAAAGACAACAGTCACCCTGAGTGCAACCTGTGATGAAGGGGATTCTACAGTCATGACTAGAAAAGGATTCATCTTCCTGTTTCTGATCTTCATAACAGAAGAATAAACACGTGTTAAAAAATACTATGTATTTCTCTTTTTGTTTATTCTTTTAAACGAAGATGAATTGCCTGGCGATGTACTTTATATCCTTGATGAATGAGATGCCAGTAGATTGCCTCTTCATAAAGTTCTCTGATTTGTTCTTCCACATTCTTATTCATGGTATCATACACCTCACTAGATACTCTATCTTTTTTGCTTAAAACGTGTTATTGGACAATTCATACCAAGGATCTATGACAAGTGGTACCAGAAAAAAACTTACGTACTTAAGGATAAAAAATAAGAAAAGAAAAAAGAAAAGGATCAGATTTAAGCTGCCTTTCCAATTTCATCGACGGCTTCAGGATTTGCAAGCGTTGAAATATCGCCTACTTCCTGACCGAGTGCCTTCGCTCGGATTACCCGACGCATGATTTTTCCGCTGCGTGTTTTTGGAACATCAGAAACAAACCAGATTTCATCGGGTTTCGCAATTTTACCAAGCTCTTTTGAAACATGTTCAGCAAGTTGCTTTCTCAGTTCTTCAGATGGAGTTACGCCTTTTTTCAAAACAACAAAAGAGGTGATTGATTCTCCTTTGAGTTCATGGGGTTTTCCAATCACTGCTGCCTCTGCAACCATCGGATGACTGACTAATGCTGATTCTACCTCTGAGTTGCCAATCCGATGACCTGATATCTTGAGAACATCATCTGCTCGTCCCTGTATCCAGAAGTATCCATCATCATCTTTTCTTGTAACATCTCCGGCAAGGTACACACCGTTAAATTTACTCCAGTACGTCTCTTTATACCGTTCTGGACCCTTATGAATACCTCGGAGCATGCCGGGCCACGGATGGGTAATGACGAGATTTCCGCCTGCGTTTTTCACTGGTTTTCCTTCCTCGTTGTACACATCGGTTGCAAGTCCTGGAAGTGCACGGGTTGCTGAACCAGGTTTCAACGGCGTTATCGGCAATGGTGAAATGACAAAATGACCTGTTTCAGTTTGCCACCAGGTATCCATGATTTGACAGCGTTCGCCTCCAATATGTTTGTAGTACCAGATCCATGCTTCAGGGTTAATTGGTTCTCCAACTGAGCCGAGAAGTCGCAGCGTACTTAGATTATGTTTTTTTACCCATTCCTCTCCAAATCGCATGAACAGACGAATACTCGTCGGTGAAGTATACAGAATGGTAACACCGTATTTTTCGATGATTTCCCACCATCGATCTGGTTGCGGCCAGTCGGGTGCCCCCTCATAGATAATCGAGGTTGCACCGAGAATAAGCGGTGCATATACAATATATGAATGACCTGTAATCCAGCCGACATCAGCGGCACACCAGTAAATATCCTCATCTTTGATGTCAAAAACCCATTTCAGAGTGTATCCTGTACCAACAGCGTATCCGCCATGAGCATGAATGATTCCTTTTGGTTTTCCGGTTGTACCTGAGGTATACAAGAAGAACAAGGGATCATTTGCATCAAGTTTTTCAGTGGGGCATTCATGGGACATGTTTTTCGTAATGTCATGCCACCAGAGATCACGTCCTTCGGTCCAATCTACCGGGTCATCGGTTCGTTTGTAGACAATGACATGTTTGACACTCGGTGTTTCTTTGAGTGCTTCATCGGTTTGTTTTTTCAAGGGTACTTTTTTACCCCGGCGCCAGAAACTATCACAGGTGATCACTGCTGCTGCTTCGCAATCATTCATCCGATCACGGAATGCAGTTGCACTAAACCCTGAGAACACCACGGAATGGATGATGCCAAGTTTTGCACAGGCAAGCATTGCGATGGGGAGCTCAGGAATCATGGGAAGATAGATACCAACGCGATCTCCTTTTTTCAACCCAAGTTTTTTTAATGCGTTTGCAAGTTTGTTAACCTCAATGGATAAGTCGTGGTAGGTTAATTTTCGAACGTCTCCTGGTTCGCCTTCAAAAATGTAGGCAACTTTATTTTTCCGCCAGCTATGAACATGTTTATCAACACAATCATGAACAATGTTGTACTGTGCGCCAACAAACCATTTTGCATAGGGGAGGTTCCATTCAATAAGTTTTTTGTACGGAGTATAGAATTCTACAATCTCTTTTGCGATTTCGCTCCAGAACCATTCCCAGTTTTCAGCTTTTTTATAGAGATCGTCAAGAGTTTTGATGCCGTGTTTGTCCATCCACTGCTTCACGTTGGTTTGATTTACAAATTCTTTCGAGGGTTTAAACACTCGTTTTTCATCTAAGAGTACTGAAACATTTTCAGGTGCCATATTTTTTTCAACCTCTCCCAGGTTTTAACCTGTGTTAGTATCGGTAGTTTTTCCTCTCTGAGCATATATAACCTACTCTGAATGGTTTGTACCCAGAGGTAGGAATGTGCCACTATACGATAACGGTTTAAGAAGTTTTGCATCGAGAAACTGCTTTTTCCCTCTGTTGATTGAATCAACGGCCAACAGACTCTTTTTTTATTATTTTTCTATCAACAACTAAATATAAATTAGAAAAGAAGTTTGAGATAGTCTCCCCACCAGAAAAAGATCTATCGTTTTTCTATTTACTAAGTGCTATCTCGATTGATGATACGTTTGATGTTCTTCCTTCTTCGTTGGTAATAGACTCGGTTCCGATGCGGATTTCTTTGACTTTTGCGTCGGGGACAAAGCGATTCCGTGTGATTTCTGCAGCATCAACTGCTCGGCTGATTGCTCGTCCGCGGGCTTTAATGATTACTTCATTTGACCCGCTGTTGAACTGTGTTACCACTGCGAGAACATAGCTCATTGGTGGTTTGTTTCCTATATATATCACGTTTTCTTCGCTTGTTTCTTTTGTCGTCATAATTGTTTTACCTCCCTGATTATTAGCTCAGTGATTGACAAGTCATCTATCAATGTCTTTGTTTATAAATATTTCGAATTTTTTCCTGGGTTTTACCCTTATTTGTGATAATCTTCTGGAGTTTAACGAGAACATCTGAGGGGTCTTTTCCAAGAATGCGAATCATTGGTTCTTTGCCGACAGCTCCTTTATCATAGATAATATCAGGTACCTGCCCAAGTTGTTGAACAACGAGGCGTGTCCCCCATTCCATCGTTGATGGAGTATCTGCAGGTTCTTCTTTTCGGTCAAAACATCCGACAGTAAAACCATGGTTACGGCAAGTGTCAATAAGGAGTGGTGAATATTTGATGTTCAGCGCAGAACGAACCGAGGGGTCACACGCAGATGCGGCAAGAACAATTGCAGCAACATGTTTGGATCCGCCAAAGCATAGTTCGCCACAGCACCATGGTGTAGTGTTTCGTTTGATAATCCGCCCAGACAACCCACAAACTTCATGGTGATGTTGTGCATGTGGTATTGCATAGACAAAGTTTATTCCTACCTCAGGAATGAGATCAACAGGTATGAGAAGTAACAGATCATCGAGTGCTTTTTTTAAGGTAATCCAGACTGTGATTTCTTCGTTGGTTACTGGTGGTTGCGTATGCATAGGTTGGAGGTGATGATTGAGAACATCAGAGCCTTTGCCTGGATGGTATCCTTGGTTGATCATGTTCCAGGTGATCCATTTAGCGTGACGTACTGCATCTGCTGGTTGTTTATTCATTGCAAGAAGTCCTGTAATTAATGCAGAGAGGGTGCACCCTGATCCATGTGCTTTTGTATTATGTATCATTGGCAAAGAATATTCATACGTGGTGGTACCGTCGAAAAAAACATCGGTTGCATTGTGCGACTGAAGATGTCCGCCTTTGATAAGTACCATATCTGGCCCGAATTGTTCAAGTGTTTGACATGATGTTCGCATATCTTCTATTGAGCGGATTTTGGTGTGTGTGAGTTTTTCTGCCTCTGGAATGTTTGCTGTGAGAAGACAGGAAATAGGGAGTAAATGTTTTTTTAGCGTGTCTGCAAAATCTGTTTGAGCAAGGTTATCACCGCTAGTTGCAACCATGACAGGATCAACAACTGGTCTGATTTTTTCTTGTTGCAGTTTTCGAGTAACACATGCAACGATTTCAGCATCATACAGCATCCCGGTTTTTACACACGTGACCGTGAAATCCTCAAAGATTCTATCAAGTTGTTGTTCAATGATATCAACCGGTATCTTATGGATGTGGGTTACCTTTTGTGTGTTTTGCGCGGTGACACAGGTAACAACAGTTGCACCATGGAGGCCAAGATATGAAAAGGATTTCAGATCTGCTTGGATGCCTGCCCCGCCTGATGGATCTGACCCTGCTATGCTGAGGACAACGTTTTTTCTCATATGAAAAAAAGGATAGATATGGGAGTGGTTTATATGTATTTTTCACCAAAGAAAAAAAATAGAATTGCACGCGTGATTAATTAGGTTTCTTTATGGTATGGGATGAGTTTGCCGTCGTCTTCCTCTTCAAATAACGGTATTTGCTTTGGTGCAGCTTTCGGTTGATGAAACGATACAGTTTTATGTAGTGCTTGGGTCATGGGTCATCCCTCCACATCGTGTTGGTGAATGAAGAGTTCCGTGGTCTTGGAATTTCTCACTGCACCAGGAGTAACAAGGTGGTTTGCAGTTGTGGAATCCCGAGCTCCTCTCCACGTCGTGAATGTAATATTGTCATGTATTCAAATACTTTATTGTCTGCAGTGCAAAAACATGATTCTTGCGGGTCAAAATGCTTGATAAAAAATCATAAGAAAAAGGGAAGGATTGCTGGTTCACTAGGAGGGATGGGATGCACTCGAAAACTACCAGCTCATTCCTTCCAAGCTCTCAAATTAACCATGGTTTTAATAATTTTTTTCGCAGCTATGATTTTAGCTAGTGATGCGTGTAGCTATGCAGTTAAACCGGTTTCACTACGAGCATTTCACTGAGATGAGTAAACCTGATAAAACCTCAGTTTACTTCTGGGTAAACCTTTTTTCTGGTTCGTTAGCTTTATATGTGGTTTTCATTTACCAGGACAACGGGGAAACCGCCTATTTTCTCCTAAGAATTACGGATGTATGATTGGTATGCATGAACTTCTCAAAGATACTCCAGGCATTCAAAAATTGTTACTTGGAAACGAAGCAATCACTCGAGGTGCATTAGAAGCTGGTGTGGATGTTGCAACAACATATCCCGGGACGCCATCGTCAGAAATCGCTGATACGTTTTCAAAGATAGCTCGTCAAGCGACCCATGAACAGATTGATCCTGGTTTTTATTTTGAATATTCGATTAACGAAAAAGTTGCCCTGGAGGTTGCTGCAGCTGCATCAGTCTGCGGGTTACGATCACTGACCTGTATGAAGCACGTTGGGTTGAATGTTGCTAGTGACACGTTCATGACGTATCTGTATGTCGGTTGCAAAGGTGGTCATATTATCGTATCAGCTGATGATCCGTATTGTCATTCATCGCAAAATGAGCAAGATAATCGATATTTTGCGTTGTTTGGAAGTGCACCGATGCTTGAACCTTCAACTCCTGATGAGGCAAAAGAAATGACGAGGATTGGTTTTGATCTTTCAGAGGAACTTCGTCTTCCGGTACTTATGCGGACGACGACACGACTCAATCATGCTCGAGGACCTGTACTTCTAAAACCTATGACCAAACCTCGACGGAAAGGTCGTTTTGAAAAAAATCCTCTACTCGTCACAGTTCCATCAACTGCACGTGCTCAACATCCTGTGTTGTTAGAAAAAATGGAGCGGGCGGAAAAAATCTCTGAAAAATCTCCTTTTAACAGTATTATCAAAATTGGTACGCCAAAAGATGTTGGCATTATCGCATCTGGTGTCTCAGTAACCTATGCTCATGAAGTCGCCAAGGTTATGAACCTTGATGTCTCATTGCTAAAACTCGGAATGACCCACCCGATTCCCCGGAAACTTTGTGAAAAGTTTTTGAACTCATGTTCCCAGGTTCTCGTGGTCGAAGAACTTGAACCAATTCTTGAAAACCAACTGAAAGCACTTGCCTATGATCTTGGATCTGATGTAAAGATTTTTGGAAAATCATCAGGACATTTCTCTCGGTTATACGAATATACCCCTGAGCTTGTAGCACAGGCATATGCAAAACTGTTCAAGATGAAATCACCGTATCCGAAACCAGTGCAGTCTACACTCAAACTACCGAGTCGACCGCCGTCGCTGTGCCCAGGATGCCCACATCGAGCAACCTACTATGCAGTACGAAAAGCTGCACCAAAAGAGACAGTATATCCGACCGATATCGGTTGCTATACGTTGGGAAAAGAAAAACCATTGGAAACCGCTGATTTGCTGTTTTGCATGGGGTCCAACGCTGGAACTGCTTCTGGTCTCGCAGTTGCAACCGATCAGAAAGTTGTATCATTTATGGGTGATTCGACATTTTTCCATTCAGGAATTCCTCCGATCATCAACGCAGTACATCATAACCATGACGTGGTAATTACCATCTTAGACAATCGAACAACGGCAATGACTGGTCATCAACCCCATCCTGGGACTGAGTTTGATGGGATGGGACGTCCAGCGAAAATGTTGCTCGTTGAAGATGTCGTTAAAGGTCTCGGAGTACAACACCTTGAAGTGGTGAATCCGAATAATATTAAAGCAACCACTGAAGCGTTCAAACGTGCTCTTGATTTTAAGGGGACAGCGGTTGTGGTGAGTAAATCACCCTGTATTCTTCTTGAACTGGAACGGAAGCGAAAAGCAGGTGAAAAAAAATCAGTTTATACCATCGATCAGAAAGAATGCAAGCGATGTAAGACGTGTATTGGGCGGTTCGGCTGTCCAGCACAGTTCTATGGAGAAGATGGCAGTGTCAACATTGATCCAACGCAGTGTAACGGATGTGGGAATTGTGCTGAAATCTGCCCGTTCCACGCGATTCATGTGGTGGGGGACTGATGACTATGTTAAAACAGACAAACATTGTGATCGCTGGTGTTGGTGGGCAGGGAGTGATTACTGCAGCAAACATCCTTGGAAAAGCAGCGGTAAAAACAAACACCTATATCATTGCATCTGAGATTCATGGGATGGCACAACGTGGCGGGACAGTCAACTGCATGGTTCGTATGGGCGATGTTGCAAGTCCGCTTGTACCAACTGGATGCGCTCATGTTATCCTTAGTTTAGAACCTATCGAAGCACTTCGGTATATTATGTATGCCAATAAGAAAACCCAGATTATAACTGATATCAATCCGGTTATCCCATTTACTGTTGCTGTTGGTGGTGAGCAGTACCCAAAACTCGAAGAGGTATGTGCGGAACTCAAACGATATGGAATTGTGTATACGGTTGACGCATTACATGTTGCTCGAGAAGCAGGGGCAGTGATTACAAAAAATATTGTAATGCTTGGTGCGCTTGCAGCATCAGAGGTGCTTCCGTTTTCATCTGATATTTTACTTGATACTATTTTAGAAGCAATTCCTGAGAAATATAAGGATGTGAACCGGAAGGCTTTTGAAGGTGGTATGAAGGCATATCATACATCAAAATATGAGCGGTGACCTCTGCTCTCACTGTATATTTCCTATGAAGCAGAACAGAAGTGTTCCGAGACGTTTTTCTGTTGTACATCCTGCAGTAATTGTAATTGTTGGTTTACCAAGTCCAAGAATCAAACCAGATTTGATCTGTGTTTCATGACCGGGATCAAGAGAAGAAATAGTCCCTTGTATATCTTTATTCATAAGAATAATGCCTCCTCGGAGTTGAATACTCCAGGGTATGTTTTCCTGAGCGGTTGTACCTATGTTTTTTACGGTTGCAGTAATTCCAAAACCACCCTTGATGTTGGTAATTTGGATCTCGCATGGTTTTTGAAGTATTGTTGCAGTTGTTGTATTCTGTGCAACTGTTCCGTGCTGGTCGGTTACTGTGAGTGTGATGGTATACCTCCCTTCAGTGTCGTATGAATGTATCGGGTTTTGTTCCTTTGATAATGTACCATCTCCAAAGTTCCAGGAGTAAGAATATGATGGTACTCCACCGGTTGCAGATCCAGTGAACTGGATGTTTTCATATATAAATCCAGTATATGGACCATGCGCATCTGCAACTAACTCATCAGGTTCTTGCTCAGGTTGAGGTGGATGCATTAGAGGATATCGATCTTGGTTATTTCGTCCAGGAACAGTGTAGGGTGTATCCCCGACACCGTCATTGTTTTCATCGATGCCAGTATAATCGCTCCAGTAGTTCCCATACGTTCCATCATCCCACTGAGTCGGTTCTGTGTCGTAGCTGTTGTCATCATTCATAAAAGTATTATGGTGAAGAGTGTTGTACGTACTTTGCATAGAGAGAGTGATACCCCGTCTGAGATTATTACTGATATTATTATATGAAAAGATGTTGTTGTTACTTCCGTGACTGACCCAAACACCATCGATAAAATTTGCAGTGATCTTGTTGTTCTTGAGAACATTATACGATGAACTCAGTAAAATGTACATACCGCCAGTATTGTAGGTAATGGTACAGTTTGTTAGTATATTATGGTTTGATGTTTGAAGAAATATTCCTTGATTTTGATTGAACGAAAGAGTATTGCGATTGATTGTATGGTTGCATGATTTTAAAAGATACAGTCCATGGCGAGTGCTATTGGTTATCGTATTATATGCTACTATGTTTCTATGTGAGTATAAGAGGCTAATGCCATCCCAATAACTCTTTGATATAACATTATTACAAATGTGATTATGCTGTGAGAGACGGCTATAGACACCGAAGCCATTGTTGAGAATAACATTGTTTTTTATATCACATTTGGTACTATTCCAGATTTCGATTCCTATTGATGTGTTTGATAGATTTTGATTCTTGACAGAAATATTCCGGCAGTTAATTAATACAACCTGACCCGCAGAATCTTTCATGTCGATGGTAACATTTTCTGTTCGTTCGAGATAGACCAGTGGTTTTTCATTAACGTAATTTGATTGGACGATGTTGTTTTCGGAATTAAGAACAGCAAGCCCATCATTTGTAAACGTATTAGAGCAAAGAGATATGTTACATGCGTTGGTGAGAACGACGCCATCGAGATTGTTGGTAAACTGATTTCCTGTAATTAGGATCTTGTTGGATTGGTCAATAGAAAGAGCAGTACCTTTATTTGCTGAAAAAAGATTGTTCGTGATCGAGTTATTATGGCTTCCTGCATTTATCATGAAACCAATTCCTGAGGTTCCTTGGTTAGCATATATCTGATTATGTGATATTGTATTGTTGGTGGATTCTGCTAGCCTGATGCCATAATTATTTTTCGTAATAGTATTTTGAGTTATGAGAGAGGTTGTTGTTTTGAATTCAAGAAGTATGCCGTTTTTTGTATGATTTGCGATAGTGTTGTATGTGATAATTGTTTGATGGCATGCTCTGAGATAAATACCATCTTCACAGTTAGATAGTATGCTATTATGTGATATCGTGTTGTTCATACTTCCAAAAATAAAGATATCTCGATAAATATTTGATGAGAATGTAGTATTGAGTATCTTGTTATGATCGGCAGAGTATTCTAACCAAATGCCGAATTGAGTGTTTGTGATACTAATATTTGATATGAGAAGATTCTTTGTTGAATATCCATATATCCCGCTGTTTGGCCACGCTGCTGCATTTTTAAGAGTTACATGTGAGATAGTTACTTCATTGCTTGCCACTGTGATGACATTTCCAAGATTCATGGCATCGATAACGGTTGTCTGCTCTCGTTCTCCCAAAATAGTAAGTGGTTTGGAAAGGATGATTCGTTCATAATAAATTCCATTTCTAATATATATAGAATCATAGGGTTGTGCCGCGTCAATTGCTTGCTGTATCGTTGGAAAATCATCTGGTACATACCAAACGTTTGTTGGGTTTGTTGGTGAAGTAAAACTATGATCTGAAATTGGTGTTCGAGCAAGACCTGGAGTTATTATAAATACTTGTACTAAAACAACAATAAAGAATTTATAGAAATTAGGTACATTGTTCATCATATAATCCCCCTAAGAATATAGTTATATCTGTGTTCTTAGGATATATTTATATTTTTTTATAAAATAATGATTATGAAAAAATAAGGTAGTTTTCTGGTGATGTATGTTGTACAAGTTCTCAGAAAAAATCATTGTGAAAAGTAGAAAGGTAGTAATAATTGATGGTTGATTGCATCGTGATAAGTTATGAAAGTATTAGTACTATACTACTCAAAAACAGGAAATACGAAGAAATTAGCTGATGCGATAGCTGATGGAGTTCGCCAGGTTGATAATATCATATGTGTTATAAAATCAACCGGTGAGGTGACCAAAGAAGATTTTATTTCTGCCGATGGAATCATCGCAGGATCACCGGTCTACTACGGTACAATGGCTTCAGAATTAAAAAGTGTGTTTGATCGGTTTGTCAGCATTCGGAACAAGATGCAAGATAAAATCGGGGCAGCCTTTGCAACCTCCGCTGACCAATCCGGTGGCAAAGAAACAACCTTACTCTCCATCATCCAGGCAATGCTGATTAACGGCATGATTATCGTGGGTGACCCACTTGATGCGTCAGGACATTACGGCGTGTCATGTACTGGAGCTCCTGACAAAGAAACCATTGAAAATGCACGTAAGCTTGGCAAACGGGTTGCCCTCTTGATCAAACAGTTAAAAAAATAAGAGAAAGGAAGTTTTTTAAGAGGATCAACCTTTGATTGCTGTCGACCACAATGATGAAAAACATCTCACACTAAGTGCTGCGTGGTGCTGAAAAATGGGCGATCTGAGTGGTCTTCAGGACTCAATAATCCTAGTGTTTGACGATTGTAGTAAACCAAGAAATGAAAAAGTATCATTTTGAAATTTTAACAGAAAATATTTATATATTTATATTTTAATAGTATAGCTTTATATTTTAATAGTATAACTACCAAACTTGCCTAAGAAAAACAAACATAAAGATATAAAAAGGAGAAAAAATATGAATAAACACACAAAAAAACTTGTCATAATAGCAGTAGTAGCAACCATACTTTCGACAATGGGACCAACAGCCATATCGACACCATCACCGACGGGCATTTCCAAATCATCAAGCCCCGTATCAACAAAACCTACTCCAGATGCCGTAAACCGAATGATCCTCTCTGCTCCCAACAACGTTACCGAGGGTCAAACCTTCTTGGTTTTTGTAACGACAGTATCTGGAAAACCTATTGAAAAAGCAGTGATAACTGTTGGGTGGAACAATCGTTCATATTATACAAATAGCAATGGTGTCGTTGAGTTGACTGCACCCTTAGTTGATAACACGACGACGTTCTTTATAAAGGCAAAAAAGCAGGGTTATAAAGATGCAGTAACCTACATTACCGTGAAAAACGTAGTGGTTTTCTTACCGTTAGAAATACATGCACCAGCACAAGTACAGGAAAACACCCAATTTTATGTCGTCATTACTTCTTTTGGGTTACCTGTCCCCTATGTTCACATATCGTACCAATACATGGATCTCTTAACTGATATGCATGGCAATATACACTCATGGCACCAAACGTCACCAGCAATACACTTGTAGACCTCTGCGCTTTCAAAGAAGGATACCAAAGCAACTGCACAACAATCCTTATCTGTGATGTACCATCAGGACCTACAATTGTTCATGTCGATGATGATTTTAATACTAACACCAGTGGCTGGGGATATGATCATTTTGCCTCCATTCAGCAGGGCATCAACGCTGTAGCAGAACAGGGAATCGTCTACGTACACAATGGAATATATTATGAAAATATTCAAATCCATAAAACAATATCTGTTCTTGGAGAAAGTCGTAGCGACACCATCATTGTCTATAATTCATACGGCTATGTCGTTTCAGTAATTGAAGATGACGTAACATTTGCACATTTCACACTACGAGATAATTTTGATGACAACGATTCCAATAGTACACCATATCAAGGTCTGTGTGTCCAATCAAGAGGTAGTAACATTTCTGATATTAGGATCATCGATACAAATATCGGAATCTGCATTCAATATTCAACAGCAAATACCATTTCAGATTGTATCATACAACAGAATAGTCAACAGGGGATTCTGATTACTCATTCCAGCCAAAATATTATCAAAAAAACCATCGTACAAGAAAACGGCATTGGAGTTTCAGCGATAAATTCAATCCAAAACTTACTGTATCACAACAATTTTATCGATAATGCTGCTCAAGCGAGGGACACAAGAAATAATACATGGGATAACGGATATCCCTCTGGCGGGAACTACTGGAGCGATTATACTGGTTCTGATTATTTTACAGGACCTCAGCAAAATATAAACGGCAGCGATGGCATCGGTGATGTACCGTATATAATTCCTGGTGGTTCTGGTACTGATCGCTATCCATTGATGCGTCCGTATGGACAAAATACATCAATAGTAGAAGTGACAAACCTGAATACTCATGAAAAATTTTCGTCAATACAAGCAGCAATTGATGATCCAGATACAATCGATGGGCATACAATTTTAGTTGGCATCGGAACGTTTTATGAAAATGTCATTATTACCAAATCGATTACCTTACAAGGAACAGCAGTGTACGACAGCATTATTGACGGACGAGGGATTGGCGATGTTGTATCCATTCTTGTAGATAATGTCATCGTTACCCACTTAACTATCAGAAACAGTGGCCCATTCCCGCTTTCCGGGGTTAATGTATGGAGCTCGAGAAACAATATTTCAACAAATATGATCACAGGAAATGGAAACGGAATTTATTGCTCGCATACCTCATTTACCGGTATTTACGACAACTTGATTACTAACAACGCTCTAGGTATTTTTTTAACCTATTCGTGGCATAATGTTATTTCACATAACATCCTGGAAGGAAATCGAGAATATGGACTTAACGTCATGGTGTCCAGCAATAGAAACAGCATCAGCAATAATATGATTCTTGGTAATCGAAATGCCGGAATATCTCTGTATAATGTTAGTATGAATGTCCTACAACAAAATATCGTTGCATGGAATGGAATAGGAGTACTCCAGTCATACTCCAACAGTAACCTTTTCTACCATAATAACTTCATTAATAATACTCGACAGGTTGGTGGCCATAATACTTCATATAATATCTGGGATCTCGGGTATCCAATCGGTGGAAATTACTGGAGTGATTACACCGGTATAGATGCAAACGGCGATGGCATCGGTGATACACCGTATTACATCTGTGAAGGAAACATTGATCATTATCCACTTATGACCGAATACATCCTTAGAAAGTAGATAATGGTTGGACCTCACCAGAAGAAAAGCTCCATCTCTCTTTTTTCTTTTTTTATTTATTTTTTGGTAATGTATTATTTGAGATACATTCGCTGTGATGGCATTTGCTGCTGTAACGAAGAGTAACGGCGGTGTTCTATTTTATGATAATGTAAAAAAGCAACAAAAATGCTTGTCGTGATATGGAAATTTCTCGAACATTTGCTGCAGAAATACTCAATTTGATAGTAATCTGACCGAAACCAAACAGTAAACCAGTACTCAATGTGAGTATGGCTTCTTCTCCTGGGTCAAGACGATCTAAAGTGTTGATGATGGTTTTATTGACTCTGCCGAAAATTCCTCCTGTTATCGATATTTTCCCAACGATATCCCAAGCGGTAACATTACCAATGTTTTTTATTTTCAAACTACCTGGTAGAAAAGAAAACAGTGGCGGTTCATAGTAGATTTCAAGGAATGTTTCTTCAAGTCCATAGGTTTTAAAACATCCATCCCCATCAGTAAATTCCTGCCAAGTTGCACCATCATTTATTGAAATAAATGCGCTACCGTTTGGATACAGATCGAATCCATGCCCTCCAATCCAGTAACAGTTGTCAGTCATGTTTGCTGTGTAGAGAACCAGATAATAAGGTTGTCCTGAAGTAACCCACAGATCAGGTAGATCGAATTCTATCCATGCAAAATTATGCACCAGAGGATCATAAACAGGAAATGCTGATGCGTCGAGCTTGACCGATGCCAGATTGCCCCCTGTGAGGGAATCACGGAGTGCAACAACACACGGTTGTGTCGCAGTACTGTTGCGTGCCATATATAGATAAGTTCTGGTCAATACTTCTCTCTGCGGTATGAAGGACTGTGCAAGTGAAATATTGATCTTGTTACCGGAAAGAACATATCGTCCAATAGGAACCTCGCCATCACATTCTGTCATTGATTGATCAAGATCATCTTCATAGGTTGTGATACGAGTGACGTCGGGTTGAGAAACCTTTGTTGTGGTTTGAAATGAAGCGCTAGCTTGAATTCCTAAAAAGACTAAACTAAGTACAATACTAAGTACTATACTATATAAGAGTATTTTTCTCATTATTCTTTCCCCCTTACACTCCCGTATATATTACTATACTAGCATATACTATATAAATTTTTGTGACAAAGAGTGGAAAAAACCTGTTTGAACTGCCTTTATGTCGCGTAAAAAGTGCTTTGTTATTTTTTTAAGTGTATTTTATTTTTCTTATATGCTCGTTTTTCTTTCAGGCAAGTTCTACATGTAAAATCAATTGTATCTGTCGAGGGATGAATAAAAATATCTTCGCTGTCCCAATCGTATTCGGTTTTACATTGATGACACAACACCTTCATTGCCACACTTTCTCCGTTCGTTGAATATTGCAACGACATTAGACCTCTTGCGAAATAGCAATTTTTAACCCCTAGCATATATATTCTACATCGGATGGGATGTAGAGATGCTGACCTATGAAAAATTATCAAGAAAGCCCGGGATGTTCCACACATTCACCGGGCT
>JAWABU010000042.1 GCA_038884455.1 Candidatus Thermoplasmatota archaeon
TCAGCATCTCTACATCCCATCCGATGTAGAAGATATATGCTAGGGGTTAAAAATTGCTATTTCGCAAGAGGTCTAATATTTAATAGACTCCTGAATATCGTAACCACTGGAGGGGATCTCTTCCAGTGCAACAAGCTTTGTTGATATGCCCTTGCTGTTTTTATGGTTGGCTAATGTTTGGAGTTCAGCAGTATATTCAGATGGCGCAAGAATCAAGAGGTCATATGCATCTGAAAAAACAATCGGATGACGCGGTGGTGTATACCGGACGGTAATATCAACACGTTCTGAAAACAAAACCGTATCTTCACTTGGTGTATACCTGAGAGGACTGTAGTGGACTGAGAGGATGATTTCACGGTTTCCATTATGAAGACCGGCACCAACACGATACGTAAATGGTTCTGAAGGATAGGTATCGGCAATCGGATAGTCTGCCGTCGTTTCCCCTTTACTGTATTTTTGAGATATGACCTGAGGTGTTCTGCCAGGGCGTATCTTTGATGTCAGGTGAATGACTTGTGGTTCTGAAAAAACAACGTCAACTGAATCAACCGATGTACCCCAGGGTAGATAGTAAACTTGAGTGATCAGGGGAAGATAGGGGTTGTTTGGTCCTAAGAGGTATGAGGTTGCCTCTGCGAGTTCAACTGTACAAAAGGTATCAGTTTGAATCAGTTTTGGTTGAGAAAAATATATAGTATCAGTGATGAGATGTTCTGTATCCTTGTTAGAACTAGCTCCAGCTCCAAGTCCTGAGAGGACAACAATAAGTATAATTCCCATTGGTACCAGGTTCTTCATATAAATCCCCGCATCTGGTCCTAATATTATTAGGAACTAGTTTATAATAGTTTTGAAAAAATGTGGTAGTTGATGCCCTGTGCTACCCCTATTCAAAAACTATGAATGGTTAATTATTTGATCGTGATTTTCTTTTACCCTCTCTACAGTATGCTTTCTTCTCTGCTGCAAACGATTCTTCCTTTTTTTCTCTCAGCAGGTATTGTCATCTTGATCACGATACTTGCTGAGCGGCATGGTACAAAAATCGGTGGTATTCTTGGAACGTTACCCTCAACGATTATCATCGCGTTTGCCTGTATCGCATATCACCAAGGCATCAGCGTTGCCGTTGAGAGTGTTGTTGTGGTTCCAGCAGGGATGGGGATCAACCTCCTATTCCTCGTATGTTTTTCCATGTATGCATATACGTCACTTTGGTATGCCGTACCGATCTCATTTACCGTTTGGAGTGTCGGAGCGCTCTGTGTATACCTTCTAAAAATAACAACTATCTGGATATCTCTGGTTCTTTTTCTCATCATATACCTGATAACCTTTTTCTTTTTTGAATACCAGCGAAAAACCAGATCAATCACACAGGTCACCGTTCTGTATACACCTCTCAAAATACTTTTTCGAGGCGTCATCGCTGGGGGCGTTATTGCATCATCAATTATTCTGGCAACGACAAATCCGGTGCTTGGTGGGATTTTTTCGATTTTTCCAGCAATCTTTTTTTCAACGATGCTCATCGCAGTCCGAGAACACGGACCAACGTTTGCTGAAGGTATCGCAAAATCAATGATTTTTGGAAGTCCCAGTGTGGTAAGCTACGCTCTAGCGATATATTTTTTCTATCCCCTTGAAGATATTATCTTTGGTTCAATCATTGCATTTTTTGTATCACTTGCCGTCACCTTACTCTTATACAAACTTCGAAAATATTTAAAATAAAACATATGATTCTACTGAGAAACAGTGTCAAGTTCCTTGAACATAGAAAGCGTTTTGAGAGCATCTTTCTTTGTCATTACCTGGATTGCAAAACCAGCATGAACAAGAACATAATCACCTTTTTTTACTGAAACAAGGCTGATGTTTGCGGTTCGTTTAATACCAGCACCATAATCAATGGTTGCGTATTCTTTTGACGGATCAATTTCTATGATTTTACCTGGGATTGCAAGGCACATAAAAAACCACATAAAGGATATCTCATTATAAAACTAACCTCGATATCATCAGGAGAGCAATAATCGATTGCACGCCGCTGCTCCAATAAAGATGCTTGTTGCAATAAAAACAATGAACCCGCTTGTTGCGACATTATACAGTGCAGAAAGAAGAATGCCGCCCACAACGCTGATACTTGAACAAAGAAGTGTAGCAACCATCGTTCCGGTAAATGAACGTTTGAGTTGCAGAGCTGCAAGTGCCGGAAGTACCATAAGAGCAACAACAAGGATCACTCCGATGACCTTAATTGACAAGACAATGGTGAACGCAACAAGAAGATTGAAACAGATTGAAAAAAACCGGACAGGTATTCCCGTGATTTTTGCGTTATCCTCATCGAACGTAATTAACAACAGTTCTTTTTTGAAAAAACTAAAAAAGATAATCGAAACAATCCCAAGCACTGAGACAATCATCAGGTCGACCTGTGTGATCGTAAGAATCGAACCAAAAAGATAACTAAAAATCTCTATGTTAAAACCGCCTGCAATACTGATGATGATCAAACCTGTAGAAAAACCAACCGCGAGCATGACTGCGATAGCAGCATCAGATTTCGCTAAACCTTTTTTACGCATATATGAAATACTAAAAACTGCAACAACTGAAATGAAAAGAGCGGTAATGAGCGGGTTGATACCTAAAAGTAGGCCAAGCGCAATACCTCCAAATGCAGTATGTGCAATACCATCACCGATCATTGCTTCACGTCGTAAAATTAGAAAAAGCCCAACCAATCCGGTTGCAATTGCCGAAATGATGCCACCGAGTAGTGCATATTGAAAAAACTGATATTCGAACAGTGATAAAATGCCAAGAAATACGGTATTAGCGAGCAGTAAAATCACCTTTGCATTGATGATCATGGAACACAAAATGGAAATGTTCACCATACACTTTCTTAAGTACTATGTTCGGATCAGTATGTTTTGAAATAGTGCTGGTGTACACGTTTTTATTGACGCATAACAACTTAGTCATTCGGCAGAAAACAGTTGATAAATCATGAGAAACAATCAGTATTGTAAGATTTTGTTTTTTGTTTAAGTCGCTGAGTTGTTTGTAAAAAGTTTCAAGTGCTGTTGCATCGACACCAGCAATTGGTTCATCAAGAATGAGAATCTCAGGTTTTCGAACCAATGCTTTAGCGATGAACATGCGTTGTTTTTGTCCACCTGACAGTGTTCCTATTCTTCGTTCAGCAAGATTGCCAATCCCCATGAGATTCAGAGCTTCAGATACTTCAGTTTTATCTTCTTTGGTGAATGGCCGCCCGAGAGTTTTTCTGGTTATTCTCCCAAGGCTGACGAGTTCTCGAACAGTTAAGGGAAAATGGTCATCAAAATTAATTGCACCTTGCGAAACATATGCGATCCGCTGCCATTCAGAAAACACATTTAACTCCTTTGAAAACAACTTGATTGAACCTCGTTTTATCGGAATAAAACCAAGAATCGCAAGGAGCAATGTTGTTTTTCCACCGCCATTTGGTCCAACGATGCCAACATAGTCTCCTTGTTCAATCGTAAAAACCGCGTCCTGAATGACAATATCTTTAGATCGAATAATGTCAACATGATTTACTTCAATAACCGGGTTTTTTACCATACGGATTACAGGGTGTTTGTTGATGGTATACCATCTTGTTTTATTTTAATGTTGGGATGCTTGCAGTCCGATTTTTAGGTTTTCAAGATTTTTTTCCTGTTGTTCAAAATAATTTAAACCATCAACTTCCCCAGACATAAGGTACAACGTCAGTACCTGAACGTTTTGACTTGTTTTTGATTCTAGTGAATCTTTTAATGTTTGTGCGTATCTATGAGAATAAACAGGATCAACATAGACAACATAGATTTGATGTTCGATCATTGTATCAAGTAATGTTGCTATCGTTTGTGCACTTGGTTGTTCGTCAGCTGAAAGACCAATGACGCCATGTTGCTGAAAACCATACCTATCTGCTAGATAACCATACGCCGCATGGCTGACAAAAATAACATCTTTTTGTTTTGTCGATAATTCTTGTTGAAAAGCTGTATCAAGAGTCATAAACTGTTGTCGTACTTGATTCCATCGTTGCGTATAGTACTCTGCATGAGCTGCATCTTTTTGGATAATCGCGGCATATATTTTTTCTGCCTGTTGCATCGCGATGAACGGACTAATCCAGGTATGCGGATCATAGCCGCCGTGATGGTGATGCGTGTCATTGTGTTCATGGTCAGCATCATGTTCATCATGCTCTGTTTCCAGAAGTGGTATCCCTTTTGTAGTTTCAACAATAAGTTTCCCACTTTGATTAATATTCGGGAGGATATCAGTTTCAAACCAGGGGTCAAGCTGCGCGCCGTTATAGATAAGTATATCTGCAGTAGTTGCTCTGGTAATATGGGTAACAGTTGGTTCCCAGGTATGCAGCTCAGTGTTATCTGGAATCAATTGGGTGACCGTAACATACTCTCCTCCAATTTGTTGTGCAAAAAATGCTAACGGATAAAAAGAAGCGACAATCTGAATGTTGTTTTGGTTATCGTGTTGTTGTGTACATCCGCTCAGGAGTACTCCACTACAGAGTATTCCAATGATGAGTACAATCAGTTTTTGCATATGCTTTACCTCACTAAGAGAATTCTTCAATCATAATCTATTTAAAAATATTATTGATTATCATTATCAATAAGAGTGGTATACCTATGAAAAAATCAAGAAAAACCAAACAAAAAGAACGTATCCTCTCCGAGATAGCAAAATCTGTTTCATTTTTTACTGCAGACCAACTATTTGAAACGGTAAAAAAACAAGATCCAAACATCGGCATTGCAACAGTCTACCGACTCCTGAAAGATTTACGAAATAAAAAAGAACTTCATTCCTACATCTGTAACCGAAAGATGATTTATTCAAAAGAAAAAAACAACCATTGTCACTTTATCTGCCAACAATGCAAAAAGATAACACATTTTACTATTGACAAAATCGATTTTCTTGAAAATAAAATCAGCGGAGATATCTGTCATTTCCAAATCGACGTCTATGGCATCTGCAAAGAGTGTTCGACAAAACATTGAAACAATACTGTTTTTCAGTAGTATAGGTCACAAAAAAACTAGAAATAATGGGCCAGCTATTACCAGGCGATAACCAGGTGAACATTGTGAAAATATCAGATATACGTGTTGGGGTTTTACGCATTGAAGGAACAAACTGCGAACAAGAATCATACGATGCATTCAAACGACTTGGCGTGCAACCAGAATTTGTTCATCTCAAACAACTCCTCAACATTGATTGTACTGCTGATGAAAAACGGGAGATTTTTGATTACCAATGCCTTATGTTTCCTGGTGGTTTTTCTGCAGGTGATTACATCCGCGGTGGGGCAATTTTTGCTGCTCGAATCAAAAGTAAGCTTGAGAAACAACTTGTAACATTTGTTAAAGAAGAATATCCAATCCTTGGGATTTGCAATGGTTTCCAAATCCTCATCGAACTAGGACTGCTCCCTGGTCTTACGACGATTATGACTCCAGTACCTGATGCGTGTCTGTACATTAATGATTCTAATCGTTTCGAATGTCGACCAACGTTATTAAAACATGAAAATCATGGTTCGTGTGTTTTCACAAGAAAAATCAGAAACGGCGAGATTCGTTTAATCCCAAGTGCTCATGCCGAGGGAAAACTGATGTTCCCCTTAGATAAACAACAAGAGTATCTGAAAAAACTCGAAACAAATGACCAAATCGTATTCAGGTACGTTGATCCTGAAGGTAACTATGCTGGATATCCGTGGAATCCGAATGGGTCGGTACTGAATATTGCAGGCATCTGTAATGTTCAAGGAAATGTGTTTGGAATGATGCCGCATCCGGAGCGCAGTTTCTATCGACATCAACAACATGAATGGACGCGAAACGGCATCGGTGACAATATTGGTGATGGACAATCAATTTTTGAGTCTGTCGTTGACTACGTTGCAAAAAGGTTTTAAGATGCCGTCTGTGGTTTCAGTTATTCTGAAAAATAACGATGAGATTCTGCTCCTAAAACGGAGTAATCAGGTACGTACCTACCGCGGTAAATGGGGTGTGGTTGCTGGATACGTTGAACCATCTGAGGCTCCACGAAAGACTGCAGTCAAGGAAATCAGAGAAGAAGTAGGATTACAAAGCAATGAGATTATACTGCAAGAGCAACTTGAACCGGTGGTCCTAACTGACACCTCTGAAGGGGAAAAATATGAGTGGGTGATTCATCCGTTTGTTTTTATCGTAAAAAATAGAGACAAAATCAGAATCGATTGGGAACATGTTGAGTTTCGCTGGATTAAACCAAAGGATATTGATACCTATGAAACCACACCAGGATTAAAAGAAATTGTGAAAAAAGCTGTAAAATAAAGGATGAGATGGGGAAGGGTTGAGGAGATGTGGTGAGGAGGAGAGAGAAAGAAAATGGTTCCCCATCCCAAGAGTATGTTCTTTTGTAAGTATATAAAATTTATTATTTAATAGTTAAAATAAAAATTTCCTTTTCAGCTAAAAAGACTAGTGCAATCTGATAAAAAAAATCACTTTTTACGGTCAAGATCGTCTAAAATACTAGAAATCTTAGAAAATGTTTCATCTACCGTTCCATCAGTACATACGATATGCCACCCTTTTGCTAGTTCAAGTGCCTTTTCTCGAACTTTCAAAAACGCATCATAAGTTTCAAACATCTCGGTCTCACGACGTTTTTTAACCCGATCAACTAACTGCTCAGGTCTCGCATCTAAAAAAAACATATATTCCGATGTTGGAACAAACCGTTCAAACACGTGATACGCTACGCCTGCAAGCCGCCGTGGTAAATACGCAGTACCCATCAGATACCGCACCAGGATCAAGGTATCACACTGCGGCTTAGAATAATACAACCGAAGCGACCGAAGTACATCGAATGCATAAAAAACCGATGCTTTCAACCGGTTTATCTTCCCAGAACCGAGCAACGCCTTCTTTGCAGATCTGCCGAAAAAATTATCAGACTCAGGATGAGATCGAATAATTACCTGTTCTCCTCGAGCCTCATACCGCTTCTTGATAAGGGCGGCATGCGTATCCTTGCCTACGCCATCTAAACCATCAACAATAATCAATCGCATACTCAGCTCACATAATTACAAAAAACCAAAATAACACTGCAGTTATAAAAGGAACTGATAGATTATCTAATCCAAACGGTGTAACTCCTTCAACAAACATTGCAACCCACGCAATCACAACTGCTACCAAGAGCAGATGATATGAAAATGAAACCTGATAAAAAAACACAGCAACCAGCAGAACAATAAAGGTACATACAAACATTGCAAACGAACCAATAAAACTTTTTACATCATGAACAACCTGATATTTTTTCTTTCCAAACCGAACACCAACAAGAGACGCAAGACCATCGCCATATGACATTGAAAGAATCCCGACAGCAATAATCACTTTATGGTCAAAAAACAGATAAGCAAGTACGGTCCATGCAATCGCATAATACACCAAACCAAAACTATGACCGGCTTGCGATGTTTTCCCACGAAATGATTTCAGCGGGGAATACGGACTCATCAGAAACGTAAACACAATAAAAGGACCAGCGGCAACAAAAGCCATAATTTCCCGTGTCTCAAACAACGGTAAAATAAACGCAATATTACCTGTTAAAATATGTAAAATCTTTCGACTTGCAACAGGATATTTTTTCGCAATAATCTTCTCAGTAATAAGAATCAGAACAGCAACATACGTGTACACAAATACAACACCGAGAACATCTCCCTGCATATGCATCTAACTCCAACGGAAAAAACTACTTACGAGGAAACCAAGCAAGCCGATAAACAACGCAACCAACGTAAATGTGCGAAGCATCTTCATCTGCACATTTTTCTTCAACAACAACTGAAGTGACGTACTCAAAAGCATGGTATCAGTAATAAAAATCGGGAGAAAATAAACAACATTAAAATAATACTGCTCAAAACTTGCAACAAAAAAAGGAACAAAACTCAGCAGTACTGCAGCGATATAAAACATTGCTGCAACACCATTCGACGCTCGAATGCCGATATATGCAGGAAATGATTTCACCCCAAATATTTTGTCACCTTCGAAATCCATGACATCCTTCATAATCTCCCGACCAGCGCCAGCAAGAAACGCAATCACAGCAACAACAAGAATCGCCGGTGGGAGTTCAACTGAAAACATATCATCAGGAAGAACAGCAGCACCGCCGAAAACAAAAGGGATCGCCATAATATATGCGATAAAAAAATTACCTACTAGTTTTCTTTTCTTAAGCACCATATCATACACAACAGCAAACAGAGCGGTAACCACTGCAATCACAAAACAGGTAAGATTTACAAAATATGAGGCAAGAATGCCTAGGGGAAACAAAAAAGCAAACAATAATAATGCAGTCCTAGGACTGATATCACCACGGACCAACGGTCGGTCAGTTCTATTGTTTTTTTTATCTATTGAATAATCAAAATAATCATTTAATGCAAATGTGCTTGCCTCAAGAAAAAGAGCGGTACAAAACGTCAGCAGAAACTTATCAACCGCAGGAAATGTGGTACCCGCGATTAATGAACCAACAAGGATAGCAAGTGCAAGCATAACACCGTGTTCAAGACGCATCAACTGCCAGATTGCAAGAATCTTTTTCATCAATTCGTATAACTAAATTGATTTATTAGAAACTTGTGATAAACCGAGAGTAGTCATGAGTAAAAAATAGATAACCGCTACAAAAGATTGTTTTTTTAGGACAACAGTTCACCATCATGATTTTCCGACAAAACGATAAAAAAAACGCGTTTTTTGGAATTTTGGCGGAAAAATCGATAGTAGGGTTTTAAGTTTACCAAGATTGATAATAGTTTTGAGAACAATGAAAAAAGATGGAAGAATGGAAAAAAATACTCAATTGGAGGCCTGAACTATGTACATCTTGATTTGTTTTTTCCTTGCAGTTTATCCGGTGCTTGGTGCTGGGTTGAAATATATTGATAATGCGTTTGATGAAAAAATCTTTAGTAAAAAGGTTGCGTATGTGCTTGCACCACTGCTTGGTGTTCTCTGGGCAGTTGCTATGATTCTTGATGCAGCATCTGCAACGATTCTACTAGCTATTGTCCTTGGGGTTCTTTTGAAAGGAAAAATTGATAACTGGGCGCATGTGGTTGGTATGGTGGTTATCTTTGCGGTTCTTCTCGTTACCGGTGTTCAGCTGTTATGGATTCCGTTGGTGGTGTTAACCTTGGGTGCGATTTTTGATGAGGTTGGTAATGATTTTATCGATAAGAAAGGATATCTGGCAAGTAAAAAACTTGGAGTTCGGTTTGCTGGTTTTTTCTTTGATCAGCGGTGGCTTACCAAGGTTGTGATTGTGGTTCTCTCAGTTTTTGGCTTGATTCCTTGGTATTTCTTTGTTGCCATGGTGTTTTTTGATTATGCGTATCTTGGTGTTCGGTGGTATGGTGAGTTGAGGGTTCAGAAACAAAATCAGCGCATGTTGGTGGTGTCCAGCAGAGAGATCGCAGATGGGTAAGCTGCTTTTTGTTCTGCTGGATATCTACCTGCATATGCAGGTATAATAAATATTTATATAATTAATTATGTATATTAATTAACTTTGAGATTCACCAGATAGAAATGGAACAGGAGTACTAACAGCATGGAAATGTATTTCATTCTCGTGGCGTATGCTATCCTTGGTGCAGGACTTAAGTATATTGATGATGCGTTTGATGAACGAACGTTTAATAAAAAGATAGCTATGGTTATTGCTCCTTTTCTTGGTCTTCTCTGGGCGTATACCATGATTCTTGATCCTGTATCAGCAACAATTTTGCTTGCGATTCTTCTGGGTGTTTTCCTGAAAGGAAAAATTGATAACTGGGCGCATTTCGCGGGTCTTGCAGTCATTGGTGTAATCCTGTTACTTGCAGGAGTACAACTCCTCTGGTTGCCATTGTTTATGCTGGTTGCCGCTGCTGTGCTTGACGAGGTTGGCAATGATGTTATTGATTATAACCGAGATTCTTTGTATCTGTCTCGGTTTTCCCATAAAGCATTAATCGTGTTTTTCGATCAGCGGTGGCTTACTAAGCTTGCCGTATTGTATGTTGCGCTTCTTGGCGTTTTTCCGCTGTATTTTTTCCTAGCAATGCTACTTTTTGATGGTGCGTATCTCGTGGTACGGAGGTACAGCAGGTCTCGGATGCAGGCACAGATGACTGCTTCTGTATGAGCTGAGTGAGTAATTGAATCTGTTGTATATGGAGTACCGTGTTTCATTGCAGGTTTTATGGTAGTCACATCAAGCTGTGGTGTAGGGAGCTGGGCAGCAGTAGTACACCGAAAAATATATAAAACGTTGTAATGATTAAGTAAAAATATGGAAAAAATTACCACAAATTATATAATGGACTTGCTATTTGATAATGACATTTTCTATTTTCAACCAAAGCAATTATCGATACTGCTTGGAAAACCTCTGAATACAACCTATGATCTGATTCAAAAATTAAAAAACCAAGGGGTTATCCACGAAATAGAAAACGGAAAATATCTTGTGACCGGTTACGACAAAAAAAGAATCTTCTCTAATCCATTGTATGTTGCATCGAATGTTGTTGTCCCCTCCTATGTAAGTTATTGGTCAATGCTCAACTATTATGGTTTCACCGACCAAGTCCCCCGGATGGTTTTTCTTGCAACAACAAAGCAAAAAAAACAGCTGCAGTTTCATACGTATACGTTCAAGTACATCCATATAAAAAAAGAGAAATTATACGGATATACTAAACTAGTCAATGACGGTTTTCCGATGTTTCTTGCAGAACCGGAAAAAGCTATCATTGATAGTATTGATCTGCCGCACTATGCTGGTGGCATCAAAGAAGTGGCACGCGCCATAGGTGCCGCTCTTGATTCTCTTTCGATACAAAAACTCATCGAATATGCACAGAGATTCCCAAACAAAAGTACTATTTCAAGACTAGGGTACCTGTTTGAACGACATGGTGTTGCACTACCTGATTTATCAGCTTCGATTTCTCATTCATTTGTGGTGTTAAATCCGAAAAAACCTAAAAGCACTATTTGGAACAAAAACTGGAGAATCAATGTCAACGAGGAGGTCTAACCAATGCTTACAAGACGACAGCTGCAAAGTTTTTCAACCAAGGCAGGTGTGCCATTGCTTACCGTCGAACGAGATTATATTCAAACACTATTTCTCTATGAGCTCTTTACGCACAGTAACGCATTCATATTTAAAGGAGGAACATGCCTTCGGATGGCGTATAACCTGAATCGTTATTCTGAGGATCTTGATTTTAATTATAATGAATCTAGCGAAAAAGCAATACGTACCTTGAAAGAATCTGCCACACGCCTCAATGATTTCGGTATAGAGGGCGAGATAAAAAAAATTGAGAGTAGCTTTTCAGGGTTTACAGCGAAGTTGCACTATAAAGGGCCTTTGTATACAGGCATGGAACGTTCGGTTGGAACCATTGTGATTGATGTTAGTTGTAGAAAAGAAAAGGTGCAAACGACATCTCGTCCTTTTCGTCCAGTCTATGATGATTGTCCATCGTTTATTTTACAATGTCTTTCACTTGAACATTTGTTTGCTGAGAAGATTAGAGCATTACTGATTCGGCATAAGGCACGTGATTTGTATGATGTCTGGTTCTTACAGGCTATGGTTGACGTGGATTATCAGTTAATTAATGAGAAACTTAAACTGTATGATACATCGCTTGATGCTCTTGATATTGATTCGGTTTTTGCTTCTCTTGAAAAAGAATGGGGACAGGATCTTCATGCATTACTGGGGAGGAGCGTTCCTTCTTATCAAGAGATACAGCAAGTGGTTGGGAAAAAATTACGGGAATGGCAGAAAAAATCGTAGGATATACCAGTGTCGGAGTTGCCCAGGTAAGAGTAAAATGATTGTGATGAAGTTAAGCTTTCATCAGCTGCTTTTTTCTCGCATGAACAAGCGTGTATCGTGTCGTGCACATGTACAGCAGGTCACGGATGCAGAGTAAACAACATAGTTCTCTCGTATAACTTTTTGGCTCATGTCTGTGAATTGTCGGACAAAATGAGTTCAAATCCTTGACCTTTCTCGTTCAACAGAAAGGCAAGGAAATTTAAGATATCCTTGGATATTTTTCTTTGATACACCTCGGTATCTTCTCAGATAAGCTCTGATGAATCCATTTCTGTTTTCACAACTGTTGACATGGACGTCACCTTTTGCCCATTCGTAAGAACTGTATGTGACGATGTAGTGCTCTCATACCTCTGGAATCTTCTCTGCAATTCCTTTTTGAAACACATATTGAGACATCCCGAATGCAAGCGAAATAAATTTACTCATAAACCCAGAGTCAACTACTTTTTTATAGCCTTGACCAGGAATTTTCATTGTCTCTGGCCCAGAAACAAAATTAAAAAGAAATTTATTTTTATACGGGCTATCCTTTAATCCTTTCTTTATCATCTCTGCGCATTGTCTCGCTGCTTTCTTCGGGTTACGTTTCGTATTCCTCCCATACCCGACTGCTACATCCATATACGGGTAACTTACAGCGAGAGCTGTAGCACCATGCACATACACACCATAATTATTCATGAACCCTGTTATAGTCTCTGTTGATTAAACATCGTCATATTATAGGTAAAATAGAGAGGTTTAGAGACTATTTTAAAAGCGATTTTTATTACAGGATCTATGGTCGTGTAAGAGTATAAAAAATAGATATTGGTATATGGTGTAGAAAATGAGATATACCTCGTTCGTCATTATCTGAGAGTGTGATGTAGATAATGGATAAAATAAAGTGCGATGTGCTGGTTGTTGGTGCTGGACCTGTCGGAACCGTGTTTTCATATGTTGCTGCAAAACATGGATGTTCTGTGGTAATCGTTGATCGTAAAAATGAGGTTGCCGCTCCGCTACGGGGTGGTGAAGCCGTCAGTAAATATCTCTTTGAAGAACTCAGCCAAGAACTTCCGTTTTTACAACAAGTATATACCTGGCCGATTACTGATACGATTATCTATAATCCGGTGGCAAAGATTACAACAAAAGAAGATAAATGGAATTCATATATGTTGAACCGTAAAGAAGCTGAGAAGATCATAGCACAGGCTGCAGTAAAACAAGGATGTCAGCTTATCCTTGGAGCAACCGTGCATGATGCTATAGTGAAAGATGGGAAGATAACAAAGGTGAAAGCAAAAACGATACAAGGTGATCTTGAATTTGAACCAAAAATCGTGGTTGGTGCTGATGGTGCAACCTCTTTTATTCGAACCAAGATTCTTGGTGGAAAAAAATTACTTGCTGGTGTGAAAGATTGGGGTTGTGCTATTGAGCTTGAAGTCACTAATCTACATTTAGATACTCCAAATTCCATGCAATTGTTTATGGGAGAAATCATCGGTGGATATGGCTACATTTTCCCCAAGGGTAATGACAGGGCTGATGTTGGTGTCGGTGGACGACCATTCTATGGACCTGATCCGCTCTCCATAGCATCACCTTTGGAATCCTATTATGCGCTTTCTAGGTCTAATCCAGTTATGCATCGGCAGTTAAAAGATTCATCACCACTCGAGATCAAAGGTGGCATCATTGATCTATCAAAACCCTTACATCCCGTTTATGGGAATACGATCCTTGTGGGCGATGCAGCAAACCAGAATTTTGCGTATGTTGGTGAAGGTATCATCCCTGGTTGGATGGCTGCGCTTATCGCTGGGAGGACCGTTGCTGAGGCACTTGAGAAAAAAGACTTGAAAGTTCTGAATCAGTACCCACAGCAGTATGAAGAAAGTTTTATTGGTCAGGAGGCACGACGGACTGTTCAAATCAAGGATAACATCAGTAAGGTTATCGGTATGAACCTGAACAATAATATAAAATCGGTTCTTACTGCCATGCTTGAACTTGAGATGATACAGTGGGATGGAAAAGAGCTTCCAACTGCCTTGAAATGTAAAAACCAAAAAGAACTGTTACACTATGCTCAGCAGCTGATCGATGAAAAAGAGATGAAAATAGAGATAGCTATAAACTAATAGCACCTGTAGGACATAAGATTTTACAGGTTCTCTCCTCACAAGATGGACATTTTTTAGTAGTAGTAATTGCCACAAATAAACCATTCATCTGTATAGAGCCATATGGGCAAGCAGAAATACATGCCAGACAGCTGATACATCTTGTTTTCTCGATAGTCGCCATAAGTCCTCAAAAATGAGAAGGAGTACTTGGTTATTAAATTTTTTCAGTATACGGACTGATAACGAGGTTAGTCGGAACGTAGATAGGTTTAGAAAGATCAATTTTTTCACTTGAAAGATTTTTAATAAACAATGTCCCAAGATCTGGAATAAATTCGCTTCCGCCTGTCTTTTCAAATGCTTGCTTTACCCATGAATTTCTTCTGTCTGCAATTTCTACAAATAATACATATTTTCCCTGGTGTTCATCTTTCATAGCTTCAAATATTAATTTCGGAGCGATTTGATCAATATATTCTTTTTTCACTACAAATTCAAGTGGGTGTTTTATTATTAAAATACCATATCTTTTAGAATAAAAAGGTTTATTGTACATCCATCCACTCCAAGGTCCAAAAAATGGTAAAACTACCCCAACAATTTCATTATGAATAACTGCTACAATTCCTTCAATATTATATTTTTTAATCTGTTGTTTCAAAGATTGTTCAGTATATCTAGGTGAGAAAATTAAATCTTTGTTATACTCATTAATAATTTTTACAACAGAAGGGATATCCTCGCTTTCTAATTTTCTAATAAGAACATCTGAAGGTGTCTTAAAAAAGAATTCTTTTAAATAATGTTTTAATGAAAATATCCACAAACCTATTTTCCAGTATGCTTTCATTTTAAAATTATTAACGGGAAAACAAAGAACAGGTTTAGTCCCTCCTCCAAACCAATTAATACCATCAATACGTTTATATCCCATTGAAGAAAAAAGAGCATCATGTTTATCAGCATTTACAATATAATCCCAACCGAAAATAACCGCTACACCGTCTTTTTTTGCTTGTCTTTCAATATTAAGAAATAACTGAAACATTATATCATTATATATGTTTGAGAAATCAGGGTCGACACAATTATCAACAAAAAAACCAATTTTTTGTTTTTTTCCTTGAATATACCCATCATATGTAATTATTCCTAATGAACCTACTAATTGATCATCGATAAAAGCAAGACATTGATAACTATTTTCTTCTAAAGAATATCTATGATGCCATGTAGGCAAACGTACATTATCAAACTCTTTACGTTCATGAAATATTGAACGATAATAAAGTTGTAGCAAAGAATCATCATATTTAGATCCATAATAAGTTATATCCATGTGTCATCGGTTAAGAACGTTTGAGTATAAATAAATGTATCCCATTCCTTCCTTTGGATGGGATATACTATGGGATGCAAAAAGAATCGACAACCGATGCATGAATTTGAAGAGTAGATGTG
>JAWABU010000043.1 GCA_038884455.1 Candidatus Thermoplasmatota archaeon
TTCTTGATAATTTTTCATAGGTCAGCATCTCTACATCCCATCCGATGTAGAAGATATATGCTAGGGGTTAAAAATTGCTATTTCGCAAGAGGTCTAATAATTTTAGCATAATTGTTCCTTTTTCATACCCTCAAGTTTTTTCCATTGCGTAACGTTCCGAGAAATACCAATAGTGCCAATGATTTGTCCTTTCTCATTATATCGAGGAACTTTTGTAACTGAAAACCATCGTTCTAAACCATCTGAACCAGTTATATGTTCAATTTTATCGATAATTGCATGACCTGTCTTTAAAACATAGTTATCATCGTCAAAGGCTTTCTGAGCCTCTGCATGCGGAAGAAAATCAAAATCAGTTTTTCCAATCATCTCATCGGGAGTAACATTCCAATGACTCGCTTTTGTTTTATTGACCAGAATAAAACGGTTTTGCTCATCTTTAAAATAGATCGAATCAGGAATCGTATCCATAAGTTCCTGTAAAAGATTATGTTCTTTGCGTATTTTTTCTTCGGCTTCTTGTAAATCTGTAATATCTCGAGATATACCCATAATGCCAATGATTTTACCATTTTTATTGAATCGTGGTATTTTGGTAACTGAAACCCAACGGTTGATACCATCGCTATGGGTAATTTTTTCAATTTTGTTGATTAGTGCTTGACCTGTTTGCATAATATGAATTTCGTCTTGTTGAATTTTTTCTGCTTGTTCTGTGGGCAGGAAATCAAAATCGGTTTTTCCAATCATCTCTGCAGGCGTAACTTTGGAATGGAGCGCTTTTGCTCGATTCACAGCTATAAAACGAAGTTGTTCGTCTTTAAAGTAGATTGAATCAGGTATGTTATCCATTAAGATTGATAGAAGTTCATGATGATGCTCCAATGCTCGCTCTGTTTCTTTATGTTTTGTAATATCTGATATGATCTCAGTTGATCCAAGGATCTGTCCGTTGGCATCTCGTAATACATTAACTGATAGATCAACATCTACTAGCCGTCGGTCTTTTCTGAGAATTTTTGTTTCAATTCGGCGTTTAGCACCTTGTTTTTGCAGGTATTCAGTATGAATATGTTCCCATTCATCTAAAGGATATAATGACTCGACTTTACGCATGAATAAATCGGTATAATTCATCCCAAGGATATCTTCGACAAGCTTGTTCCATGAGACAATCCGTCCTTGTTCATCGGTCAGTAGAATTGCTACTGACGAGTTTTCGAAAACCGCTCGATATCGTTGTTCTGATTTCATGAGTTCTTCTTTTGCTTTTTCAAGTGCAGTTATATCTCGTGAAATTCCCATAGTTCCAATAATATCACCATCGATGTTGTATCGAGGTATTTTTGTCACAGAAACCCACCGATCTGATCCATCAGGATATGATAATTTTTCAATTTTATTAATAATAGGCTGACCGGTTTGCAAGATCTTCAGGTCGTCTTGTTGAATTTTTTCTGCTTGTTCTTTGGGTAGGAAATCAAAATCAGTTTTTCCAATCATCTGATCTGGAGTGACTGACGAATGCATAGCTTTTGCTTTGTTAACGAGAATAAAACGATTTTGATTGTCTTTGAAGTAAACAGAATCAGGAATATTGTCCATAAGTGTTAATAAAAGTTCATGTTCACGGATTCGACGACGTTCAAATTCATTTCTCGAGGTTATATCACGAGCAATAAGAACAAAATTATCAACTTCATTATTTTTTTTCACTAAGAAAAAAGAACTAAATTCAACATCGAGAATTTCATTATGGCGATTTTTCATCTGGGAGGTGTAACTTCGTGCGGTTTTCTCGGATAACAATTGTTCAAATTGATTCACAACGACAGGTAATGATTGCGGTGTTAGGAAATCCATACTGAATAAATTTTTATTAATCAATTCTTCTTTAGAATAATCGAGCATCTCACACATTTTTGTATTCACATCAAGGATGTCTCCACGAGCATCAAGCACAAGAATTCCATCAGTCGTAAATTCAAATAATCCATGGTATTTTTTTTCACTCTCTCGCAATCGCCGTTCTGCATTCCTCCGTTCAGTGATATCCCAAATCAGGACAAACATTGCTGGTTTGTTTTCCAGTCGAAATAATGAAATGCTAATCTCAGTCGGGATAAAACTGCCATCTTTGGTTACTACCTCTACTTCAAAATTGTTGCCTCCACGTGCGGCTATTTCATCTTTGAATTGAATCCAGTCTGTTTCCTTTGGTAATAAGTCACGAAGAGATAAACGAAGGAGTTCATTCCATTGGTACCCAAAAAGTTCACAAGATTTTTGATTTGCCTCAAGAATTTGACCATCAAACGTGGTAAGAAATGCAGCTGCATTTACCTGTTCGAATAAGGTTTTATAGCGCCCGTCAGATGTTGTTGTATCAAGTATGGTAGTCTTCTCGTAAGGACTAACATCACTATATTTTTGCATATCCCACCACACATCTCTTTTAGTGTTTAAGCAACAATATAAATGCACTGTGTGGTATTTAAACGTGTATGGTTATTGTATCAAAAATTTGATGTTCTTTTTCTGTTGTTCACATGAAATTGATGGGTGAAAAAAATGGTGTATCAGCCAGATCATGGTCTGAGCATGAGACGTCATGGTTCTGATCAATCCATAACTTGGTTTCTCTGTTATGACAAAATATGGAATAAGTTGATCAAATGCATGAACATCAACAGTTGCTCCTGCGTGAATTTCACCTATGATATCAGTGTATACTTGTGCTGCAATTTTTTCAGCTGGAACTTTTTTTTCACCGAGAACTGAAGCGCCAAGAATCCTTTGTTGTTCATTGCGTGTCCACAGCGTTATTCCTGTTCCAGGTGATGCTGCTATGGTCTTTTCGATTGTGATGGAGGCATGGAGAGAATCTTTAAGGGATAACCGAAGAAGCATGTGTTTTATTCGTGTTCCAATATGATCGGGCAATTGAGCACTATGTATGTTTCCAGAGATGCTGGTGATCTGATGCTCTGAACATGTTTGATATGCTTTGAGTTTTTGGATTGGATAGAGTGTTATTTCAGCTTCTCCTCGACCAATTGGATAATAGCCACGTCTGAATAGTTTTGCGTCAAGAGAAATACCTATTGTTTTGAGGTGTTGGAGAAAAACTTCTGTGAAATAATCCCAGGATGGTGACCACGGGACGTCAGTGCCACCGATAAGTCGAATTGTTATCGGTTGTGTTGTATGAAGACATGCAAGGATACACGCTTGGAACACAAGGGTAATACTTCCAGCAGTACCGACATCAAACGCATATGTTCCTGGCTCTACTGATCCGGGAACAAATGTTATTTTTGAGGATCCGAGTGTTACACCAGTTGTTTTCGCATGACAAAGGCGGGTAAGCAGAGATACAGCTGCGAGATGTTGTGGCTGTAACCCTGATTTTGGTCGATGAGCACGAATATTAACAATCTCGACAGGCGTTTGAGTCAGTACTGCTAACGCAGTACCATATCGAACGATCTGCCCTCCCCCTTCACCATAGGAACCATCGATACGAATCATAGTTTTGAACCATATGTCCCAAGCATTTCATGTAAAAAGTGTAATGCTTTAATACAGGTCAGCTGCTTATTTTCGATTCGATCACCTGAAAAGCAGTATCGTCGAACCTGTGTACTTTGTTCTGATGAAAGACCGATAAACACAAGTCCTACTGGTTTTTCTTTGGTTGCTCCAGTTGGTCCAGCAATTCCCGTGGTTGAAAGACCGATATCTGTATGCGCTAATTTTCGTATACCTATTGCCATAGCCTCTGCGGTTTCTTTGCTAACAGCACCATACGTGTTCAGAATCTCTGGGGGTACGTTGAGTAATTCAATTTTTGATTGATTGCTATAACACACAACACCGCGTTCAAAATAGTTTGAGCTACCAGAGATATTGGTGAGGTAATGAGCAAGCAAACCACCAGAACACGATTCAGCTGTCGCAATCGTTATATGTCTATTTATTAATTCACCCGAGACTTTATTAAGAAGTTCTGTATCTAGCATCGGCAAACACCGGGTTGACATCATTTCAACATTATATAAATGATGTTCTCATCTGAAAGGTTAAAATAGGGAAATCATAATGCCCGACCAATACACTCACTCGAAAGCCCCGTAGTGTAGCGGTCAATCATATTTAGCCTCTTTGGCTAATGACAGAGGTTCGAATCCTCTCGGGGCTACTACTCATACAAAGAAAATTGACCGTTTGCTCCTGTGGTGTAGTCCGGCCAATCATTTCGCCCTTTCGAGGCGACGACTCGGGTTCAAATCCCGACAGGAGCATTCTTTTTTCAAAATGTTTGGTAATAGTTACTGAACTATAAAAAATTCAAGAGCAAGAACTCCAAGACAGCCACCTAGTGTAATCGGTGTTATAACAAGTCCATAGGTAAGGAATTCTTTGAATGATAATCGTACTTCTTTTTCACGTAGAATACTCATCCACATAAGACCAGCCAATGCACCGATGGGTGTAATATTGGCACCAAGATTTGATCCAATCGTTGTCGCAAGAACTGCTGCGAACTGGTGCATCTCTGGGACAATCCCGGTTATCGGTACGAAAGCAACAGTCATAGGTATGTTGTTAATGATATTTGCAGAAAAGGCAGAAGAAAAACCATAAACAAAGATATGATTCGTTGTTGAAGTACCGGCAAGATCCGAGAAAAAAATACCGATGTCTGTTGTTACCCCATAGATTCGAAGTGCTTCAACGATGATGAATAAACTTAACACAAACGGAACGATACTAAAGGGTATTTTTTTAACAGTTGTAGTTAACTCTCCCATACGTTCTTTGATATGGTGGTGCATCATCGATAGCGAGTCACGAACGATAAGAATTAGAAAAAGCAGTAGTGCGAAAAAAATTGATACCTGCCACATGTCAAGATCAAAATATGGCGCTATGCTTAATGCGACTATACAGGAAATCAGAATGATAAGACCAAGTACCGCTCCGGTTTTATCGGTAATCGCTGCAGACGGTTTATGGGTTTTTTCAAGATATTGGATTGGCTGATTAATTTTTTTTCGAAATAAAAGATATAAAAGGCCCATATTTAAAAAACCTGCAGTTAGTGCCGGTACAAACATCCAAAAGAAGTAGGTATCAAAGCGGAGATGATATGCAGAAGCAAGGACGATATTAGTTGGATTTCCAATATACAACATCATACTCCAGGTGTTCGCTGCGAAAAACTCTGCAACAAGATACGGTTTTGGATCAATTCCTGCATTTTTTGAAAAATAATATATAAAAGGGGTAAAGGTAAGAATAATGATATCGTTTGAAGTGAAAATGGTGAGTATTGAAATGGTCGCATAAAATGAGAAGAACATACGTTTTCCATTTGCTCCAGAAAATTGAAGCGCAAGACGAGCGCAGTATTCAAAAAAACCAGTAATGTCAAGATAAATGCTGATGAAAACCATGGAGAGAAAAAGAATAAGAATTCCAAAGGGGTTAAGCTTTCCATTTCCCTGTAAGCCTCCAATGATCTGATCATAATTCAGAATACCAAAAACAATGATGAGGAGTGGCCCAAGTAATACTCCGATGAAATAGGTTTCAATTCGTATTTTTCGTATACCCAGTCTAATGTACAGAAAAGGCCGACGAAATATTAGATAAATCATCAAAATTGTTGATATGAGAAAAATTATGCTGATGGTGAGTTTCCCATCCATAGGATATGGTATATCACATGAAATATTTTAATTTTTCAACCAGTTTTTCAACGATGTGGTTCCTGCGAAAGAGGTAAACTATTAGTAGAGTTAATTCTATTCATTGTTGAGGGATTGGATGACTAATCATAATAAAAAGACGATATTGGTTGTTGATGATAACAAAGATATTCTCGAACTTATTAAGAATGGATTAGAACACCTAAATATGCTGTATGAGGTGACAGCTGTTTCAAATGGAAAAGAATGTTTGAATCTTCTTCAAAGTCGTTATCGCCCCGATATTATTTTTTTAGATATCATGATGCCTGAAATGAATGGATGGGAAGTATTTACAAAAATTAAAGAACAAAGCTCCTGGAATTCAATTCCTATTATTTTTATTTCTGCACGAGCAGATCCTTTTAGTAAAGGTTTTGGTCGAATTCCTGCTGTTGATTTTATTGAGAAACCATTCAGTATCAATGATTTGAAACGACTCATTGATAAATATGTATCTGTGTAAGTATGCCAACGAAAGAAAATGCTGAAATATTAAAAAGAATTCTCAAAACATTAATTGAAAAAATTGGAAGGAGAACATCGGAAGGTTTTGCAGTTATCATCCTCGAAACAGTGTTAAAACACCTCCAAGAAAAATATCCTTTTATTGCTTATGTATCAGTTGAGAAAAAATTGTATTCTGAAGGATTTGACGCAGTAAAAATTCAACCGGAGATCAATCAAATTCCGTCGCATGATTTTTTTCTTTTTGTAAAAGAATTGATCGAAATGACAGTTCTCTATCTTGAAAAAAACGCTGATTTTTATTTTATTAAGGAGTTTAGAGAGTCTATAAGTGATATTGCTGATACTGATTTTGCAGAATTTGGTATTAATTTAAATTTTATGCAACATGAATATATTGTTGAGCGGAAAGAAGAATTAAAAATAAAAAAGCATGAGATTCTTGAACATGTTATCAAAGCGTTAATAAATATTATTAATCGTGTTTATCCCGAACAAGAAGCACTTCAGACGATGATTTCGATTCTTCAGAAGAATCAACAAAAATTTGATTTTTTACAAGCGGTAACTATTGGACAAACACCAGATTATGAAGGATTTTATACAATTCAAGTAGGTCCCGACGTTAATGGTGTTCGATCTGCTATGTTTATCGATGCGGTAACAACGCTTATTGAAGGAGTATGTCGGACAATTCGATGGAAGGATGATGTTTCTTTTGTTGATATGTTAACAATTGAGCTTGGTGACGAGCACGTTTTGAATCTCAAAAATCTGGGGTTGAATTTTAAACATATTGAAACGCTGATTGTTCGTATGGAATTTGAAGTAATAATCAAAAAAACATTTGCAACCATTGTCGAAATTCTCCGAAATCAATATTCTGTTGACTTTATCTATAATGCATTGCTGAAACTTCAGGAAAAACTTGCAGCAGAACATGAGTTGTTTTCGTATATTTCAATCAATCCGACATTTGTTGTCAAAGAAGCTGATGCTATCGTTGTTAAACCTGACGTAAACATGCTTGAGCCGTATAAAGTTGGAAGAGCACTACGAGATATGATAAAGTATACCTGCCTTTGGTATTTGAAAGGAGATTTTAGTTTTATCGAAGAGTTTAAACAAAAATTAGGTGAAGAGTATCTGTATGAAATTGAACAGATCGGCGTGAATCTTCATTTCCTTGAGTTGAAATTTGCGACAAAACCTTGAAATTTTTGTCTTATTCATATCGCACTGCTTCGATAGGACTCATTCGTGCTGCTTTCCAAGCTGGGTACAAACTTGAAAAAATGCCAACACAGAGTGAAACAAACACGCTGAGAAGAACTGCAGGAATAGTAATAACTGGTGAGAGGCTGGTAGATCCTGACATTGACATAAAAAAATTACTGAGGATAAAGGTTAGTCCTTGGGCGCCAAAAATACCAAGAATGATCCCAAAGATTCCTCCGATGCTACTTAAGAGCATACCTTCGATAATAAACAGCGTCATGATATCTTTATTTGTTGCTCCGATTGCTTTCATGATACCGATTTCACGAGTTCGCTCCATAACTGAAGTCAACATCGTATTCATAATGCCAATTGAAGCGACAACCAGTGCAATTGAGGCAATCGCGACAAGAACCAGTTGAACGATACCGATTATTCGTTGAACTGTTTCAAGAATTGATGTCATTGTAGTTGCTGATGCGAAATCTTTTTCCCCATGATTTCCGTTAATTACTTGTTCAATTTGAAGAGCAATCGTTTCTGCATCTTGAACATTTTCAACACGGACATAAATCATACTGATATTTTTTTGTCCTGTGAGTTTTTGAAAATCACGAGTGGTGAGTAACACAAGATTGTCTGATGAGATACCGCCCATTCCTTGTTTAGAGAAGATTCCTGAGACGATAAATTTTTGACTATTCAGTGATATTCGACCTCCTAGCGGGATGTCTGAATCAAAGGCTGTATGAGCTATGCCATACCCTATCATGATTTTATTTTGATCTCCTTCATTGAGAAAATCACCGGATTCAAGTTTTGTATCTGCGTATTGGAGACGAATCACCTCAACGTCCATTCCAGTTACTCCCACCAGCGTTGTTTCACCATTATATTCAGCAAGAGCAGTACTAGAAAGCATAGAACTGATGTCTTTAACTCCTTGGATACGGCGGATGCTATCGACATCCCGCTGGGTAAAAAATTCGGTTATTTGCGTTGAACCAAATGATGATGAATAAATATCTCCTCCAGTTGTTATGATAATAACATCAGATAACGTTGAGAGTTCTCCGACGATTGCCTGTTGCATCCCTTCACCAAGAGCCATTAAGGAAATAATTGCCATAATACCAATGGAGATTCCAAGTAAAGTTAAAATGGAACGAGATAACCGATGCTGCAGATTTTTTACTGCTAATTTAACATGATCTGTGACCATGGCTCCTCACGTACAACACCGTCTTGAATTTTTAAAACACGTTTTGCCCGTTTTGCTATGTCCAGATTATGAGTAACCACAATAATCGTTTCACCACGGGTATTCACTTCTTCTAAAATCCGCATAATATTTTCACCTGATTTTGAATCAACGTTCCCGGTCGGCTCATCAGCAAGAACAATTGATGGTTTGTTCGCAAGTGCTCGGGCAATAGCAACGCGTTGTTGCTCACCACCGCTCATCTCCGCAGGTTTATGATATAATCGTTTTGAGAGACCTACTAGTTCTAAAAGCTGTTTAGCTCGGATATACCTATTTTGTGATTCAACACCAGCAAAACTCATAGCCAATTCTACATTTTCCAATGCGTTCAACGTTGGGATGAGGTTATATTTTTGAAAAATAAAACCGATTTTCTCCTGTCGTATACGCGCAAGTTGATTTTCATTTAATAATGAAACGTCTTGATTCTCGATAAAAATTTTTCCGCTGGTTGGCTTGTCAAGGCACCCGAGGAGATTCATGAGTGTTGATTTTCCAGACCCTGATGGTCCAATGATTGCAATATAATCACCGCGTTGTATGTGGAGATTAGTTTCATGTAATGCATAGACTTGAAGTGGAGGTCGACCATAAATCTTTGTGATATTTTCAGTGACAATAACATTTGTACTCATGCTGTTTTCCGCCGTTTTTTCCACCGAACAAACAAAAGAATTAAGATAACGAATACAACAATTGTTATGATAAACGTGGTGAGACATAGTACCAAGGATGGGGGTTCAGCTATTCCTTGGGACGCGCTCGAACTACCTTGAGATTGATATGTTGTACCGATTCCTCTGATCACTTCAAATGTTTTACTTATCTTCGGTGTTTCATAATAGTCATTTCCTTGTTTGTACGAGACCATAAAACTAATTGTTTGATTTCCATACTCAACATTGGTAGTGAAAATATCAAATGCTGCTGAGAACACGTCATCAGGATCCATAGCTCCGATAAAGTACTGCGATGGAACAACAATGGCATCACATATTGGTGTAATCAGAACACCGGTTATCTTTTCTGTTTTTGCATTATACACTTCTAAACGTATTTTTGCTGAACTGCCTTTCGTAATACTCACGGGATAACTTGTAATAATCGGTGCGATATCGAAGGTTTCAACAACAGTAAAAGAAATATTCGTCGTGCTGACGTGAAGATTCTGGCCGTTTTTAAATGTCACTTGAAACAGAATATTTTTTTGCCCTGATTTGGTTGGAGTAATTGAAAAGGTAATAGTCTTTGACGTATATGCATCCATATCACCAAGATATATCTTCTCAGGAGTTACTCTGATATCAGATTGCAGTTTTGGAGAAACGGTAACTCCGTACACAGTTGCCGGTCGATGATTGACAATTGTAAACGACAGCTGGGTATTTCCGCTCTGTGATACAATCGTAGGAACTGAAGCTGGAAGAATTTCTACAGTAGTGTTAGACACGAGAATAGGGATTGGGTAGCTTACATCGGTATACGTTTCAACATCGACGCGGACTGTTGGAAAATAGTATCCTTCAGGCATTTCTGGATCTACACTGAGGGGAAAACTAAGAGGAACACTTACACCGGGAGCGAGAGTACCAACATCTTCATAGTTCAAATTCGATTTGATTTCTCGATGTTTACTTTTTGCAGGGACAATCCAAACATTATTCACAACCCCGCCGATAGTTGATGTTGTCGTCACCGAATCACTAGTTGTCGTTCTTGTTGCCGTGAGTTCAGCGTTTTTGATCATCACGGTTAGGATTCCTGAATCGCCCGGCATAAATACTTCAGGATACAACGTGTAGTCAGAGACGATAAGTGACGGACTTGCAACAGCATTTTGTGGTATGATACTGAACAAGAGAAAAGTTAAAATAATTAATATTTTTTGTTTCATTGAATGCCTCCTCGTCATTTTTAGGGTGTATCCCGTCGACTATTACATAAGGTTTTTGTTTGGTTTTTGTTTGGCATCGTTTTGATTTTTCGAACAATTAGATGTTGAAAAAATATTCAGACGCACCAAGAAAAAAGGATGTACTGACATTTTTTAAAAAGAAGGATTTTTTTATCAGAGACATTTGGTCGAAAAAAAAAGAAGGAAGATTTCGATTAATCACACAGATTGATGTCTGCCCAACCAAAAAGTTCAATAGTCATCCATTGTATACTTGCAGTCTGAGAGTCGGTATCAACCGTATAAAGTCCGGTTATTCTTTTTGGTTCTTCATTTGGAAGAAGTATTTTACCATTAAAAAATCCTTTTTTGAAGATACCAAGTATTTTTCCAGTCGTACTGTTGTCATAGGTTGAAAACTCTGCTTTTAAAATTCCTACTCTATGCTTTTTTCCGATGACACCTGAAATCGTTCCCCTTGGTTCAAGATCATTTAAATACCCCCAGGTTCCTTCGACTACCTTTGGTTTAATTTGCATGCTTTTGCTCTCATAGCGGTATCTATTCTGTTCTAATTCTTGAGTATTGATGAGTAGTTCGAGGTCATCTAGTTCACGTGCATCGTCATTCAAAGCTATTGGAGATAGCGGTATACCGCATTTTTTTCCTTGTGGTATTGAAGTAGCAGTCGAGAGAGCATTACTTTTCACCCAGGATTCTTTTTGTGCTGTTACAACAGCGAAAACGCCGAGAGATACCAGCATACACATTATTACGGTTGCCCATACTTTTTTCATCATTTTTCTTTCACCTTACTATCGTATATGTCGGTATAACTTTATGTTGTTTTACCAAAATGTATTCCGAAACAGTCCCAAATGAGACCCAAATCTTTTCTTACTCCATGCTGAGGTATAAGAGGATCGTAAGTGCGAGTAATTCAAAGAGATTTGGAAGAGTTCCTGAGAGGCGGATTGATTCTCCAAGTGCTGCGTGTAGAATTGGGAGCGAGAGGATGGTCTGTATAAGAAGTACACTGATAAAGAGGAGTAAGCCGAGCATAAAACTAGAATACGTTTTTTGAAATGTGTCAACATACATGATGAGTAATCCTAGGAGCAGTGAAATATTCATACAGATAATAATAGTATTAAGTGCATACCATTTTGCAAGGATTTGAGTTGTTCGCTCCTCGAAATTTTTTCCTCTTTGTTTAGCATATTCAAAACTGATGCTTGACAGTATCAAACCGATAAGAAGGCCGATGAGGAGGAGTATCAGTATATAGGTTATTGCTTTTGTTTTTGGAGTTAACGTTTTTGTATAGGGTATATCGATCATGGGTGTTCATCCTCATTTTTTTCTTTAGTTATCTTTTTTTTCCCAATTTGATCCCAAATTTCTGTAAAAAAACAGTGGTGTTCTTCCATGAGATCCGAGGGAAAATAGACTTTGCCGTACTCACGTCCCGTTGATGTTAATATCTTGTTTTTTTCGAGAATGTCGAGGTGGTGTCGCACGGTCTTATAATCAAGATTCAGGATTTTTGCGAGTTCATGAGCATTATGTGGTGTTTTGAAAAGCTCTTCAAGAAGTCTTCCTCTGTTGATTCCTCCAGCTGAACCTGCAAGAAGCCACCACAGAAGACGTTTTACAGCATGCATACTTTGACCATTTGTCCAACTGCCATGTCGTTGATTCTTTTTAAATATTATGAGTCTCTGAAAGGACCGTTAGCAAAAACCAGCATAACTATATACATCTATATAGTTCATTGAGTATATATAGATAATTTTTATATCTATTGAGAAGCTATTAATTTCTCTAGATACTACGAGATCCTATGAATAAATCATTAAGAAAAGAAGAGGTAGTCACTATTCAACAGGTTCATGATATGAAAGATGAGGCTAGTTTTGAATCATCTGTTAACCATAAAAAAAGTGGTATGGAGACAAGAAAGGTTCAGATTACCGGTAAATCTACATATATTATTTCGTTGCCAAAAACGTGGGTAAACAAGGTAAAAATACGCAACGGGAATAGTGTTGCTTTAATTCCTCGTTCTAATGGAACGCTTCTCATTAATCCAAAACTTGATGACACGCAGGAGCTTATCAGCTGTGTGATCAATATTGATTCAACAGATATGGAAACTTTATTTCGGCGTTTTATTGGTGCTTATCTTGCCGGGTACGATATTATTGAGATTACCAGCAAGGATCGTTTGTCGTCACAGGTTCGCCAGTCGATTCGTCGGATGATCCAAAGTCTCATCGGTCTGGAGATCATTGATGAATCCTCAAACTCAATCAAAGTTAAAGATCTGCTCGATTCCAGTGATCTTTCCCTACTCCAAGGTTTAAAACGAATGTATGTCATCACGCGGAGTATGCATCGTGATGCAATAACTGCGTTGCAGAATCGTGATTTAGAACTCATCGAGGATGTTGAAGTACGCGATGATGAGGTTGATAAGTTTTATTGGATGATTGCAAAGCAGTATAACTTAGTGTTAAATGATATGTTTTTTGCTGATAAGATGGGTGTAAAACCTCAAGATGTACTAGGCTATCTTTTGATTGCTCGTTCGATTGAGCGAATTGCGGATCATGCAAAAAAATTGGCAAGTAACGCTCGAAATATTCATGTGAAACTTGATCTTATGCCTCGGATTGTCGAAGCAAGTGAAATGGTGTTAAAACAGTTTGATGAGGCGATGAATGCGTTTCAGCGAAATAAGTTTGAATACGCTAATGATATTTTAAATAAATCTGAACATCTCGCTAAGAATATCAAACAGCTTACTAGTGATATTTTTTCGCTAAAGATTGATGCTGCGTCTTTGGTTGCATTGGCGTATGTTGTTGATAGTCTGGAGCGAACGCGGGCGTATATTCTTGATATTGCTGAAACAGCAATCAACCACCAATATACGATGATGCTTCCATAACATCACAGAATATGTTTGTGTTCAGCTTGTATTGCACCATGACATCAAGTATCTATATATATCTATTGAGAAGACAATTGCATGTATATTGTATATGGATTAATCTTATCTATTATTGGTTCTATGTCTTCCTTGGGATTAAGTTAACTCTACACCCATCCTAAACTCTGAGATGAAATAGCCGTTGTATCTCAAGAGGGGGCTTAAGGTAGTGGGGAGTTGCCGGAAGCTTTCACTGCCCATCTTTGCCAAGCCCCATTTTTTTCTTCTACGTTGGTTGATGATTGTGAGAGTCATCTCCAGATTGTCCATACGTGTTGTGCTTCTCCAGCATTCTTTTCAAATATTTGTACCAAGTATAAAACGCATAGGTTAAGATGCAAATGCCGAGGAGTAGCAGGGTGAGCCAGTCGAAGTAGAAATCAAGTGTTTGTGGTGTCGGTGCTGGGTAGTATGAGTCTGGGTGGAAGAGTCCTTGGTACATCATACGAGTTCCATGACCGATCATGATTGCTCCCGCCATGAGAAATAGAAGACTTCTCAAGTATAAATGCTTGATTGTTCTTTTCTGGTAGGAGGTCATCTTTCCACCTGTTTCGTGTCCATTGTTAACTATAAACATTCGTTCTATTTAAATGTTTCGTGGAAAATAATCTTTTTTTGTTGAGTGTTGCTTTTTATCAAAAAATAAATACGTATACGTTTTTTCAAAAAAATGAGTAGACCTTTTGCGTAATTGTAAAACAAGAATAACTACTCTCTTTTAACCTCCCGATTTACTATTTTTTACTCTGGTTGTATGGTAAAATTCACTAGACCACAGACGATAGACGTCATACGATCGTAT
>JAWABU010000044.1 GCA_038884455.1 Candidatus Thermoplasmatota archaeon
AAAGAATAACACCTTTTGGGACAAGTGCAAAAGTCGATGCACCAAAAAAATACATAGGCAAACGAGCCTATGTTATCATCCTTAAAGACTGATTATGGAATTCTGTCCCAATGTCCCTTGTTAAACAAATCTTATAAATTGCATTGATATTACCATTTACTAATCACTAAGGGGCATCACTATGGGCTTTGAAATGCAAATTGTCAGTAACACTCCGATTGTCGGAGAAGATGATCTTGATTCTGTTGCACGGCAATTCTTTCAACAAATCGGATATCTCTCAAAAGGTTCAGATCCTGAGATTCCCTACAAGATTTTTGCAGATTTCTTTTTAAAACATCCGACAAAAGCATGGTATGTTGAAGAAATAGCGCACACATTAAAAACTTCGAAACCAACAGTGTATCGTCATCTTAATAAACTTAAAGGTTTTGATATTCTAGAGGAGGTTCAGGTATTTGACGAAGCCTCACAGCAACAAAAAAAAGCATATCGGATGCGATACGGAAACTTTGAAAAGGCTTGGAATTTTGTTGAAGCACATATTAAAGTCGCAGTCGAAAATTATGGAAGAACTGTCCAGCATATACAACAATTATTAGAAAAACAAAAGAAGGGACGATAATGAATAAAAAAGAAGAGATAAAACTAACCGAAGGGTCTCGGTATAAAATCATTTCGATTGGTGGGCGAGATTCAACGCTTGAAACTGAAGGTATTTTTTCAGGATATGCAACAATTGGTCTAGAAGAAGGTGGTCTTCTCATTCAACTTGGTCACAGCCATGGTCATTTAGAGGGAAAATATCGAATTATTCCGCTACATGCAATTCTTGCAATTGATGTCCTTGATGTTAAGGTCTGTGAGTCAAACGATGATACGAAAGAGACAAATCATTACTATAGTTAAAAAAATTTAACCGATATGCGAAAGAGACCCCGGCGGACACCCAAGATCCCCAGGGTTCCTCCCATCAGGCGACCACAACAAGCACCAAATGCTTTGCGTCACCCCGCATATCATGATACTTTTTGTCATTCATAGTATTTATATTTATCGGGAGAAAATACCAAAACGAAAAATTATCCTTAAGAACTTCCCTTCACCAAATTACCATATTTTTTCGTCACAATGTTTATAAGGACTTATTTGGTATTAATTTTTGGATTTCTACGCCAAATATTGGACACAATATGTAGGAGAGAATAGAACATGCAAAAACCTGAAAAAGAACTTATGGTTGATAGTAACACTGTTTATATTGGTACGAAACCACCGATGAATTACGTGACCGCAATTATGGCTCTTTTTAACTCAGGAAATTTTGATGAAATAACGATAAAAGCCCGAGGAAATGCGATCAGTCGAGCAGTTGATGTAGCTGAAATAACCCGGAATCGATTTGTTACTGATGCCCAAATAAAAAGTATACAAATCGGGACAGAATCGATTGTAGGTGAGGAAGGGCGAAAATCTAATGTCTCATCAATTGAAATCTGTCTTTTGCTCAAAAAACAAAAAAATAAAAGTCATTAATACTACTTTTTAATAAAATGTTATATAGATTATTTGAATCACACTTTTGAAAGAGCCTATGGAAAATATTTTTGCACTACTCGATCATCGTATACAAAATCTTCTTTCAAAAGCAGGAATACAAACTCCTACAGAACCTCAAAGAAAGGCAATACCAGCTATTCTTGCAGGAGATCATGTACTGTTGATTGCGCCAACAGGTCTCGGAAAAACAGAGGCGGCTTTATTGCCAATTTTTCATCGTTTTTTACACATCAAAAAATACAACTATCGACCAGGGATTTCAATTCTGTATATTACGCCATTACGTGCGTTAAATCGCGATATGCTTCGACGAACAATAGAGTGGGGAAAAAAACTTGGTATCTCCGTTGCGGTTCGCCATGGGGATACACCGCAAAAGGAACGGCTCCAACAATCAAAAAAACCTCCAGATATGCTTATTACAACTCCTGAGACTGTTCAAATACTTTTTACCGGCAAGAATCTCCGTCAGTATCTAAAGGAGGTCAAATTTGTCATTGTTGATGAGATCCATGAACTTGCCAATGATGAACGAGGGGCACAGCTAACGGTTGCACTTGAACGTCTTCATGAACTGTGTGCATCTGCCAATAAAAGTTTTCAAAGAATTGGATTATCAGCAACAGTTGGATCTCCCGATGAAGTTGCTCGTTTCCTTGCAGGATTTGAAAATAATTCTTTTCGACATGTTACGATTCTTCAGATTGACATCGAGAAGCAATTTGAAATATGTGTTGAATATCCAAAAGGAAAAAACAATGAACATGAGCTTCTCCTTGCTGAAAAATTATCTCTTGATCCTGAATTCTTTACAGTTTTGAAACGATGCAAAGAACTGATCGATGCGCATACCTCAACACTTGTTTTTATCAACACACGTGATGGCGCTGAAATTCTTACTGCTCGTTTTCGCCTCTGGCAAAAAAACTATCCTGTCGGTGTTCATCATGGTTCACTTTCAAAAGCTGCTCGTATTGAATCAGAAAATGATTTTAAAAAAGGTGTATTAAAAGCACTTGTTTGTACATCATCTCTTGAACTCGGAATTGATGTTGGTGATACTGATTTTGTTATACAATACAATTCTCCTCGGGAGGTCACTCGACTTATCCAGAGAGTTGGTCGATCAGGACATCAAATAGGTCGAATATCAAAAGGAGTGATTTGTACAACAAATCCTGATGATCTTGCTGAGAGTCTTGTTATAGCAAAAAGAGCATTAACCGGCCAACTAGAACCAATAAAAGTCAGACAAAATCCTCTGTCAGTTCTGACGAATCAGATTATTTCAATCACGTTAGAATATGGAAAAATTCCTTCAGAGCGCGTATACACTATTATCACGCGAGCATATCCTTTTTATTCTTTAACAAAAAAAATGTTTGACCTGATTCTGCATCAACTCCAGAGCGAACGGATGATCTGGGTTGATACAGAAGAAAATGTCGCAATTCTGAAAAAAAAGTTGGCTTCTCGCCGATACTTTCTAGAAAATATCTCTATGATCCCTGATGAAAAGAATTATCCTGTTGTTGATATCAGTAGTCGAAGGACCATTGGTACGCTTGATGAAAGTTTTGTTCTTACAAGTGCTTTCGAAGGAGAAAAGATGATACTTCATGGCCTGCCTTGGACTGTTGTGAAAAGAGAGGATGACCAGATTCTTGTTTCACCTGCTCAAGAAATTGGAATTGTCCCATCGTGGGCCGGTGAAGATATACCGGTTCCCTTTGAAATCGCTCGTGAGGTTGGGATGCTTCGAAGAAAAATATGTACTGAGAGTAATCTGTCAGAATATCCAACAGATTCTTTTTCGCTAGACCAACTTCGCAATTATATCAAAAATCAACAACAGCAGGGTTTCCTTGTTCCTGATGATCAGACCATTACGATCGAATATGAAGACCGATCTGTAATAATCAATGCGTGTTTTGGGACGAAGGTCAATGAAACTCTTGGTCGACTCATTTCAGCGCTTCTTGCTCAGGCATTTGGTGAAAGCATCGGAATTACCAGTGATCCATATCGAATCCATCTTGAACTGCCTGGTAAAATACCCCTCGAGCGTATTCGAGATATTCTGTTAACAACAAATCCTGACAATCTGGAATATTTATTAAAAACTATTTTACGAAATTCGACGTATATACGTTGGGAACTTGTCAAGGTTGCAAGAAAATTTGGTGCATTGAGAAAAGATTTCGATTACAAAAATATTGGTATCAAGAAATTGCTAGACATCTTTGAACAATCACTCGTTTTTGAAGAAGCCTTAGATAAACTTCTTTGGGATCGCATGGATATGCCCAACACCCGTCAGATTCTCTCACAAATTCAACAAGGTTTGATCGCGATTCACATTGTTCCTCGATTATCTCCAATTGCAACGAGTGGTTTTGAAACAATTCGCGGACTTATGGTCCCTCAAAGATCAGATAGAAGTATTCTGATGACATTGAAAAAACGATTAGAAGATGTTGATATCTCTTTAGTATGTATGAATTGTTTTCACCGATGGCATACCACAGTTCGCCGCATCGAGACACAACCAAAATGTTCACGATGCGGAGCGATAAAAGTTGCTGTCCTCCCACGGCGCCATCATGAATTGACGAAACTAATTTCACAAAAAAATCGAACAAAAGAAGAAGCTCGGGAACTTCAACGACTTTACAAAAATGCAAGTCTTGTAGTTACGTATGGAAGACATGCCGTTTTTTGTCTCGTTGGTCGAGGAATCGGCCCAGACACTGCTGCACGGATCCTGAGACGATATCAAAAAAGAGATCTTGATACGAATGAGGAACAACAAATTAACTTTTTACGAGACATCCTTAAAGCCGAACTGAATTATGCAAAAACACGGGGATTCTGGGATACATGATACTACGATTCATAGGAATATTTATATCATAAGACTGCATATTATAAAACAAAGGGTGATAAAAAATGAAGGGGAAGAGTATTATTGGATGTTTCATGGCTGTTTTGTTAGTGATACTTATGCCCATGATTCAAGCAGTTGAAATCCAAATCTCTCGACAACCAACGACCCTGTGTTCTTCTTTATCCTATGAAGAGTTTATAAATATGGATACTGCCGCTTTGATAGCATATATATCTGAGATTCTTGAACAATACCCAGATCTCCACAAACATTTTACTTCTCAACTGAATGGGTTAAAATCTGAATCATACTCAGTTGCAGTTTCTGATGAAATCCATAAGATCCAAGATGGTGGTACTCAATCAAAAACTACGAATCAGACGTTTCTTGAAAAGATCTATTGGAAGATTTTTAATTATCGGGTCTTTCGGTTGTATCTCAGTACCTGTATATTTTTATACACTCATTCAAAAATAATGTTTTTCCGTACAATTAACTGGGCAATTAAATTACTTCGTTTAGTTAAAGTAGGGATTATTCTTGGGTACATCGATCCAACTCCACAACAACCTGAAAAACCAGAAATTATATTTTCTCAAGACGTAGTTAACAAAACACTTACCGTTGTCAGTGCTAAACCTGATACTCTTCAGTGGTCTGATATTGATGAAATCGGTTCGGGAAGTTGCGATCCGTTTCCGACAGGTACTGTTACTGTCGGTCAACAACTTACTAACTGCTGTGGGATCATCGTTCTTCGATATAAACCTTCAGGTAGTATTGTAGGTGTCTTTGAGTTTCCATAAATTATCGGGATATCTTTTTCTCGTATTCTTTAGCAAAGATTTTTTAGTCGTAATTAAGATATCGCAAGTCAATGCCCTATTATGAAGAAGTCATTCAACAGATTCTTACAAAAAAGATACAGACAAAGCAAGATCTTCATAGTCTCAAACTTAAACTCTGCAAAAAATATAATTTAAAAAAAATACCTTCTGACAGTGAAATTCTTGCTTACATTTCTGACACTTTTTTAGATGATGATGAAACAATACTTTCTCTCCTTCGGAAGAAATCAACACGAACGCTTTCAGGAGTTGCTGTTGTTGCTGTCATGACATCACCGGAGCATTGTCCTCATGGACGATGCGTTCCTTGTCCGGGAGGTCCAACTCATGAAACCCCTCAAAGTTATACAGGTCATGAACCAGCTGCACTCCGTGCAATCAATCATCATTTTGATCCGTACATTCAAGCACGAAGTCGATTAGATCAACTCAAAAGTATTGGTCACCCAGTTGATAAAATTGATTTGATTATTATGGGTGGTACTTTTACAGCTAGAACTCCTTGGTACCAAGAATGGTTCGTGAAAGAATGTTATGATGCTTTGAATAATAAACATTCCCGGTCGTTGTATCGGGCTCAAAAAAATAATGAACATGCGTTATCACGCTGCATTGGGTTAACACTAGAAACGCGACCTGACTGGTTTCGGATGCAACATGCTGATCATGCGCTTCGTTTTGGTGCAACACGAATTGAACTTGGAGTCCAACATATTGACGATTCAATTTTATATAGAATTCATCGAGGTCATACAGTGCATGATATCATTAGTGCCACTCGACTTGCAAAAGAAACAGGATTTAAAGTATGCTACCATATCATGCCTGGTTTACCTGGTTCAAATTCAAAAAAAGATCTTGAAGCGTTTAAAAAACTTTTTACAGATGAAAGATTTCAGCCAGATATGTTAAAAATTTATCCTGTTCTCGTTATTCAAGGGACACAGCTGTACGATCAATGGACAAAAAAGGAATACGAACCATTAACCGTGGAAAAAGCTGCGGTACTTATTGCGAAGATGAAGCAGTTTATTCCTCCCTGGGTTCGGATACAACGTATTCAACGAGATATTCCTGCACAACTTATTTCTGCAGGTATTACGAAAAGTAATCTACGGCAGTATGTTTTAGAAGAATTACAAAAACATGGTAAAACCTGTAAATGCATTCGGTGTCGTGAGATTGGTTTTGCTTCATTGCGTAAAAAAATTGAGATTACAAATATACGATTGGATACCATTCGAACTGAATATTCTGCAAGTGGCGGAAAAGAATTTTTTCTTTCTCTTGAAGATAGTTCTCACGATGTCATTGTTGGTTATTTACGATTGCGAGATGTTGTTTCCTCCCATCGATTAGAGCTCAATCGTGATTCATGTATGATTATTAGAGAGTTAAAAATACTTGGACGAGAATTGTCACTTGGTGATCGAGCAAATGCTGCATGGCAGCATAGAGGATTGGGGAAAAGACTGATATCTGAGGCAGAATCTATTTGTAAGGATGAATTTGGCAGATCTCTTTTATTTGTTTTAAGTGGTGTTGGAGTAAAGCCGTATTACCGAAAACTTGGGTTTGCTGATAACGGTCCTTTTTTGTGTAAAAAACTTTAACTATACTCTTTATTCTGGTGTTGCTTCGTATGAGTAAACTGTTTTTTTCAAAAATATTATAAAGGGTGCTTTCTTTCTGATGCTCATTACTCATTTGTGGGGCGAGGTACATTATGCCGGAATTCATGTGGCATTGGACACAGGATAATAAAAAGATATATACACTGCAGATAGAGCGTGCAGAGCAAGCAATGAAGAAAGGTTTTCTTGTTATGGGCGTTCGAGTGAATTCTGTTTAATCTTGGAAAAACAATTTTTTTTTTAGCCTACGGAAGTTTTTTATCAGTGTTTCCCATTCAGCCTTTTGTTGTTATGTCAGATATGGATTATCTTTCGTTACTGAAACGTGTTCAAAGTATTGCTTCAACAAAAACTGTTGACGATGAGCGGCTAAAAATTCCCAAAGCTGATATTTTTTATGAAGGAAATACAACGGTTATAAAAAATTTCGATAAGATTATCGATATCATCAATCGAGATGCAGATCATCTTTTGAAATTCTTGCTAGGGAATGTTGGTACTGCTGGAGAACTAGATGGAGGACGAGTGATATTCCAAGGAAAAATTCCCGTAAAGACAATTCAGGATAAAATCAATGAATATATCGATATGTTCGTCATCTGTTCTGAATGTAACCGACCCGACACCCATCTTCTTAAAAAAGGACGTACGCTCATGATTCGATGTGATGCATGTGGCGCATTCCGTTCAATTGGTTCATTAAAAAAGAAAAAGATAACGACAACATCGCAGGAGCCCATCAAAGAAGGAATGGTCTATGAGTTAACAATTAAAGATATTGGGAAACGCGGTGATGGTGTTGCATTTCTTGAAAAATATATCATCTATGTTCCAGGGGCGATTAAGGGTTCTACTGTAAAAGTTAAAATCGAAAAAATTTCCGGAACCATGGCATTTGGTCAGATTGTTCAATAACCTGCTCAGGTTGTTGTGCAGGTTATAGAAAAATATATAAATATACGTGCATATTCGATTCTACGTTTGTCAGACAAATGATGTCGTTTGTCGCTTGTTTGACATACATTTGATGTAACGTCGATGTATGTTTGACACCAAAAAGACATCAAACTGACATGCGTATAAAATAATGTGAGGAGAAGCATGGACAACGACCGCATCACAATCCGACTGCCACAAATCTACCTGCGACAAATTGATCTTTTTATCCGTGCAGGGGAATTTACCACTCGATCAGAGGTAGTCAGACATGCGGTTAACGAATTCCTGTCAAATTATGCACAACGTGTTCTTGACAAAGCTGAGAAAATTAAAAAGGTTCAAGAGTTAGAGGCTGCGGTCGAAGCCATCGAACCTTACATAAAAAAATAAAATATGAGAGATACAAAGGGGATGGGATGCACCCCTTGAAGGACGCCTTTCATGAGGCGTCCTTCCAACTACCAGAATAAATAAAATAGGAGGAATGAAAAAAATGGCCGAAGGAAAAACCTTGCAGTCTTTTGTTGAAGCTGCAATTGTAAATAAAGCGAGTGAGGAGAGCAAACTAAAAATTGATGATGATATGTTTGGTACACCCCGTATCACTATCGTTGGTTGCGGTGGTGCTGGAGGAAACACAATTACCCGACTTCATAAACTCGGTGTAAAAGGAGCTGAAACTATAGCAATCAACACTGATCGTATTGCATTGGATCTTGTAGAAGCCGATAAAAAACTTCTCATCGGAAAAAATCTTACCCGCGGGCTTGGTGCAGGTGGTTTCCCTGAAATGGGAGAACGAGCAGCACGAGAATCGAGCAGAGAACTTGAAGAGATGCTCGCAGGTACAAACATGGTTTTCGTCTGCGCAGGAATGGGTGGTGGTACCGGAACTGGGTCTGCACCTGTTGTCGCAGAAATTGCCAAAAAATGCGGTGCAATTGTTACTGCCATGGTATCAACTCCGTTTAATGTTGAACGTGCTCGACTTGTTAAAGCAGACGAAGGACTTGATAAACTTCGAATAACTGCAGACAGTACCGTTGTTCTTGACAACAACCGACTTCTTGAATTTGTACCTAATCTACCTATCAACCAGGCGTTTTCTGTTATGGATCAATTAGTTGCTGAGACAGTAAAAGGTATATCAGAAACCATAACTCTTCCATCGCTGATCAACCTAGATTATGCTGATATGAAAGCGGTTATGGATTCCGGTGGTTTATCAGTTATGCTCTGGGGAGAAGCCGATGAGGATGCTGGTGTTGATGCAATTGTAAAAGAAGCATTGAATCATCCGCTTCTGAATGTTGATTACCATGGAGCCCATAGTGCACTTGTACATGTAAGTGGCGGTCCAAACATGAGTCTAAAATATGTTCAGGATGTTGCAAAAGCACTCACTGAGGATATGGATTGCTATGCAAATGTTATTCTTGGTGCTCGTGTTGATCCTCAGCTCGAAGGGAAATGCAGGGTTATGGCAATCATGACTGGCGTACAATCACCGAACATTCTCAGTTCAAAACCAATTCGAAATCAGATGCAGCAGCCCTCAGTAATGTCAGCTCCAAAGAAAGTATTAACTCATTCAAAAGTAAACATTGATTTTGTTCGATAGGTTCTCTTGTTAGAGTTAGAACCTCTGCTATCTTCACGATAGCATTTCTTCTATTTTTTGTGTTTATTGGGCTTGTGCTTTTTCAATGGTTCTTAGGAGATCATGTATATTGAAAGGTTTAGCAATATAATCGTAGATATAAGGCTCAAGTCCCTTCATCTTTTTATGATCTGCTGTTCCAATTGCAGTCATAATAATGATTGCAATGTTTTCTGCTAATCCGTTATTTACAAGATTTTTAATCGTTTGCCATCCATCCATATATGGCATCATGATGTCAATCAGGATTATTCCTCGGAATCCTTTTGCAATTTTGTCGATGCATTCATATCCATTTGCTGCGGTTGTGACTGTGAATCCTTCGTGTTCGCAGACATTTTTTATTGATTTCAAGATGTCGATATCATCATCAACAACAAGGATATCTTTTTTCATATGGTACTCCTTCAGACAGTGCCTTTTTGATAGTTATACTTAGTTTGCAGATGTATTAATATGTATCGTGACAGAATACCAAAATGAAAAAAAAGAATCTTCCTCTTACGTTGACCGGTGTATGTTTTATACTAGTTCAGATATTCAGTTGTCTATTGTTGCTTGGGCCTGTGAGGTAGTCTGGATATCCTTCCGGCCTTCGGAGCCGGATACTGGGGTTCGAATCCCCACAGGTCCGTCTACATTTTATCTGTTGGTTTTGCAGAGAATCGCCAATTTTCGTTTCTCGTGCTATTTTCTGTCATTTTATGACGAACGACATCAAGGGTAGGCATATTGTGAATCGTGAACCGCAGGTCTGATTCTGTGACGTGTAGATATCGTGCAGTAGTTCCAATGTCTGAATGACCAAGTAATCTCTGAACAACAGTGATTTTTGCTCCTGCTCTCAAAAGATTAGTTGCATAGAAATGTCGAAAACAATGAGGGTGAATCCAGGAAACACCTGCTTCTTTCGCGATATCTTTTATTCTCTTTCGAACATATGCAGGTGTAAGTTGACCTTTATCTGTAGTAAAAACGTAGTCTCCTACGTCATAACGCCAGTTATCGATATAGTTCTTCAAACTTGGATACGTGATACCAGTGAGAACCTTACGCTCGATAGGTACGATTCGATCTTTGCCACCTTTACCTTTTTTCACTGTTATCTCTGCGTTTCCCCAATCGATATCGATAAGTTTGAGATTGCAGAGTTCTGCACAGCGTAACCCTGTTTTACAGAAGAAAATAATCATCATTCTGTCTCGACGATCTGCCATAGTTCTGTTGGAGACAACATCAAGTAACGCTTGGATATCATCAACGCTTGGTACTTTAACCGGAGTTTCATGCTCTTTAAATTGTTTGAATTTGACATTAAGATTTCGATATTTTAACCATGAGTTCAATGCTTTGACATAGTTGTTTATTGCGGTATTTGGGGAACCGTGTTCGAGCATTTCGTAAAACAATGTATGAATTTGTTTTTCATCGAAATTAACAAGATCAATTCCTTGATCTTCTAAATATCGTAGTTTACGAATTCGATCTGGGATAGTTGATCTGGGATTGAGTCGTTGAATAACTGCGCAATGACGAATAAAATCTCTCCAGAGATTCGATGATACTGTTGTAACGTTCGTTGTGTCTTCGACTAATTTGACCTGCTTGCATTTAGAAAAAGATTTATAGACACTGGTTTCTTCATACTCTCGGGGGTTTGATACTCGCATTATCAGACCTCCAGACCATCAGGGTGTTCGCGCACTCTGGTGGTCAATTCCTATTTTAGGTCATATTATTTTCAATAGGTAAGACTAATAAAAACCATAAGGAGTGTGCCTCCTTATATACTCCTGTGTGAGATCGTTGAAAGTATTCCCTCCTGTTGCAACAGGAGAACGTTTATATATTCTGATTCGGATTTATATGTTGATAGGTTCATCATTTTATTTATATGACTGAATAAAAAGATACTCATCGGTATATTTTTAAGGATGTTTTCCTTGTATAAACTGGGAGTTGTTATACCCATTGAGGTAAGAGAATTATTTCGCTAAGTATCGAAGAAAGAAGAATAAAGAATGTATAACTGATATACCAAAGTATATTTGAGGAAATGGCGGAAGAGAATGACCGATATTCGATTATGGACAAAAGATGAAGAAATCAGTTTCTTTAGAAAATTTTTGAAAGGTGTAACACCCGAGCAATTATTCTATACAACGAAAGATAAAAAATATTATGCCTACTGGCCAAAACATTACGAAGGGGCAAAAACAACGTTACAAAGCAGAAATGCCTTCATCGGTGCATATACCGAAAAGTGGGCTCAGGATCTTCTTGAAAAAATTGCTAAACATTTAGGTGCATATGCGGTGAATAATGTTGTATGCGAAGAATTTGAATTAACGAAAGGTTCACCTGCTGATATCGCAATATGTAAAACAAAATCAAATATCCAACGAGCTGAAGATATTATAGGTATCTTCGAAGTAAAAATGTCTGTGGTTTGGAACTGGGAACTTCAAAAAAAGAAAACTACGTATTCTTTCAAATGTTTGGGAGATTACACAACTCATCAAGGTAATCCTGGATTATTACGATCTGATAGCATGCTCAAAGCAATTGGGAAAAGCATCAGTATACGGATAGCTTCGTTAAAAGCTGCAAATGTTCCGATCATCATTCTTGGAAACACTCCTGTAACAAAAAGCTATTATCAGAAAGTTGATACTTTAAAAAACTACGGGATCATCCAAGGTTTTTGGTCATTAAATCCTCAGCCGCTTGATGGTAATGGAGAAAATATCAAATCAACAAAAGGCAATGGTTTTCTGAGATTTGATTCTTTTTCAGAATTTAAAACACATCTCTTGAACCTATTACAGGAAGACAGGATGTTCTTTGCTGGTATGAAAAGCAAAAAAGAATTAGGGCGACTTATTGAACTCGCTAACAAAGAAAACACGTATGAATCCAAAGCCGAGAAATTCCTTAGATTAATGAGGGAGGTTGAAAAAAATGCCAAGTAAATCACGTGGAACCAAGACGAGCGCTTTCGGTTCTCCGGGGAGATCTAATCATGATTCATCAGCATTTTACAACAGTCGTCTCTACGAGGGATTACCTGTAGAGAAAAAAGAGGTTGACTTTGTTGAAAATAAGATTGAGGAAAAATATCTTGATAAAGTATTTTGTAAATCAAGTGAGAAGATGGAGGAATTACCCGATAATTGTGTTCATCTGATGGTAACTTCCCCACCATATAACGTTGGTAAAGAATATGATGAAAATCTCTCGTTACAGGAATATCGAAATTTTTTATCAATGGTATGGAAAGAAACATATCGAGTCCTTGTTCCTGGTGGTAGAGTTTGTATCAACGTAGCGAATCTTGGACGAAAACCCTACATCCCTTTACACGCGTTCATTATCGAGGATATGCATAATATTGGTTTTCTCATGCGCGGGGAAATAATTTGGAACAAAGCATCGACAGCAAGTCCGTCAACTGCATGGGGGAGTTGGCTTTCCCCCAAAAATCCTGTGTTACGAGATATTCATGAGTACATCCTTGTTTTTTCAAAAGATGTGTTTACACGAAAAAATCATAGCAATGGAAAAACGACGATGGAACGAGACGAGTTTTTAGAGCTCACAAAGAGTGTTTGGACTTTTGGTGCTGAATCTGCGCAGAAAGTAGGTCATCCAGCCCCGTTTCCAGTTGAACTACCAAAGAATTGTATAAAGCTATACACGTTTGAGAATGATGTTGTGCTTGATCCTTTTATGGGAAGTGGAACGACCGCTGTTGCTGCGTTGTTGTTAAACCGTCATTTTGTTGGATATGATACTGAAGAAGAATATGTGAAAATTGCTGAAAAAAGAATTCAGGAAGTTTTAGGTCAGAAAAAACAAAG
>JAWABU010000045.1 GCA_038884455.1 Candidatus Thermoplasmatota archaeon
AAAATCTGTAAAAAAGCTTGTTGAATTATGATTTTTTCTGTTTGCTGTGCGTGATTCTCACAGCAAAATGAGACGTTATGCTGAATTTATGGATTCATTTCGGGATGTAGCCGTGCCACAAACTATATGTCCACCGAAAATATACCAAAACTCAGGAGGCAATATTGATTATGCATTCAATTCGGAGAGCAGTTGTCGCAGGCCAATTCTACCCTGGAACAAAAACAGCACTTCTTCGGCAACTTGAAGAATGTTTTCTTGATGATCGAGGCGTTGGAAAACGACCAACCTTGGGGGTACAGCCGCGTCTCCAAGGACTCCTCGTCCCCCATGCAGGATATCAATATTCAGGAGCAATTGCATCCCATGCATACTACGAACTTGCTGCTCATGGCTTTGCAGAAACCTTTGTCATCCTTGGACCAAATCACACAGGTACCGGGTCAGGAGTATCTCTGATGATGAAAGGTGCTTGGACAACGCCTCTCGGGGAAATCCCGATTAATGAAACAATTGCAAAAAAACTTCACAAAGGTATCATAGATGCCGATGACACAGCCCATTATTATGAGCACTCCATTGAAGTACAACTCCCTTTTCTACAATACGTCGCACAGGGCAAATCCTTTGATTTTGTTCCAATCTGTATGATGATGCAAGATGAAGACACCGCCTATGAGATTGCAACGATTCTCGTAGATGCTATCAAAACAAGTCAACGCCGCATAGTACTCATAGCAAGCACTGATTTTTCCCACGTCGGGTTCAACTATGCAACCATGCCCCCACAAGGGTTACGTGTCGATGAATTTGCCCACCGACAAGATGCCTATGCATTAGAAAAAATACGCAACTTTGACCCTGCAGGACTTATTCGAACAGTCTATGAACACAATATTACTATGTGTGGTTATGGCCCAGTTGCTGTAGTGCTGTGGGCAGCACAGAAACTTGGGGCACAGCATGTCGAACTGCTTAAATATGGGACTTCCTATGAGGTTCACCCGAGTAGCTCCTGTGTTGGCTATGCATCTTGCAGTATCTATTAAACCTGGTGAAAAAACTATGAAACAACAAGTTCGTGATATTCAGCCTGCTGAAACTTCTACGGTAAATCAACTTATCCGCGCATTATACCAGAGCGGTGGTTTTTCAGCAAAAAAAGTCGCTGATGGTGTTGATATTATTGAAACTATGATTCGAGATAAAAACTGCTACAAGTTTCTCTCCTTTCCTGCATGCATTATCTCAACGGGCACACGCGGCATCATCAAAGAACTTGTGAAACAGAAACTTTTTGATGCCATTGTCACAACAACAGGTACACTTGATCATGATCTTGCCCGCCTCTGGAAACCGTACTATCACGGTTCTTTTATGGGTGATGATAAAGAACTCTACGAGAAAGGAATCAACCGACTCGGCAACATCTACATTCCCATAGAGTGTTATGGAACCATCCTTGAACAAAAACTTCAACCAATGTTTACAAACATCTTTCAACATCAGCGGAAATGGTCGACCAGGGATCTTATTTGGGAGGTTGGTAAACAACTTCAACGGGAAAAAAACAAGGAGACGTCCATCATTTATTGGGCGTGGAAAAATCAACTACCTATCTACGTTCCAGGTATAACCGACGGTGCTTTTGGATCGCAACTCTGGATGTACTACCAAAATCATCGAGATATCACCATGGATCTTTTTAAAGATGAACAAGACCTCGCAGATACGATTTTCACCTCAAAAAAGACTGGTGCGCTCATCATCGGTGGCGGCATCTCTAAACACCATGTTATCTGGTGGAACCAATACAAAGAAGGGCTTGACTATGTGGTTTACATCACAACTGCGGTTGAGTACGATGGCAGTCTTTCTGGTGCGCAAACCCGGGAAGCCATATCTTGGGGTAAAATCAATGAGAAAGCACCGCATCTCACCATTGAAGGCGATGCTACGGTTCTTCTTCCACTCATGATCAGTGCACTCTTTGAACGACTCCAGTCATAAAAACCAATACTCTTATATCACAATGAAAACATGTCATAGCCTAGTTCTATGACCGAAGCTGGGAACTGGATTAGAGAACATATTATCCGCTATCAACAACATTTACCAGGTATTACGTTTATTCTCACTGTTTTCGTTATCCAATTGCTTGCACAAAACTTTCTCTTTTTTTTCCCTTCACTTCAACGTGTTCTCAGCTGCTATCTCCTCATAACAATTCTTCTACTTAACCTCCCCTTTTCACACATAAAAAAAAGCTTGAATCAAAACAAAATTCAGATACTCTATGCGTTTATTCTCATCTTTTTCTCTTTGATTCTACTTCTTACGACTCATTCTGTTGTTCTAAGTCTTTTCAGCATTCCTGTGTTCCTGAGCGGACTTAAGATTCTCCTTCGATTCCAAAACGGTCGCCGATATGATCTTGTCCTGCTCATCGGATCTAGTTTTGTATATGCTCTGATATACCTCTGTTACTACCAGATATCGTATTGTTATGCTGTGATACATACATTTTCTCTTGCTATCTCTTCGCTAGTTGGTTTTCTGCTTCAAAAACCGATTCTCCTTGGACCAACTACCAGCGGATTTTTTATTTTTATATTTACCATGATCGTTGTTTTAAGTAGTATATGTTTTCACTCACTAAAAATAACACGTAAGTATCTCAAAAAACTTGGTGTCATGATTGCGATCCTGTGGTTCCTCTGGATCTTCACCCTTGTCATCCTCGCAGAACTCTCCTTTGATCTCAAAAACAACCTCCTCAGCTTTCAACTTGCTTTTTTTATCGCAACACTTCTACCTACAACCACATTCATCTTTTCAAACAAATCTCTGTCATTAGACGAGAGATACAGCAGTAGATGCTCCTCTTCTTCTTTGCACCAAATCATTCTCAATAAGAAAATTTGGGCTGCTCTCCTCGTCTGCATCGCAATAGTAACCCTCACTTTATTTCCTTTTATGACTACCGTACAAAAGGATCAACCAAAACTGCTCTTCTATGCAGAAAACATGCTAGGAACGTGGGATACACCATGCTATGGACGGTATAGCGGTGATGCAGCGGGCATGTTCGGACTTCTTCCCATCTATCTTGCACGAGCTGGTTACAACACCACATTGCTCGTGTACAACAAAACACAGTTTCTTGTTACACATCAACCAACATCAGAAAATATCACTAGATATATCAACCTCACCGATACAACCAGTTTGCTCGAAACAGGAGAAGTCACTGATGACATTCTTAGAGATTTTGATGTTTTCATCGTTATCAATCTGAACACTTCATTTACTCCACGGGAACATGCTGCTCTTCTTCGATTTGTTGAACAGGGTGGTTCACTGCTCATCCTTGGTGATCATACCAATGTGAGTGGAATACGAGATCCCCTCAATCATCTAATAGCGCCGTTTGGTATTTCATATCGTTTTGACTCAGCACTTCCTCTTGACACGGTACATCAATGGTTTCCTACAACCTACATAAACTACCATCCAATCACCACAGGTATTACTGATTTTTCTGACATTCATATTCATGTCGGTGCATCACTTACCATAACGCCTGATGTGTTTCCACTTATCATTGGTACCTATGGTTTTTCAGATCAGGGAGATCGGGATAACCAAGACATTTCCTATCTTGGAGATTACCGGTATGATCCTGGCGAACAGATTGGTGATGTTGTTCTTGCAGCAACAACTACGTATGGATCAGGAAAAATCGTTGTTTTTGGTGATACCAGCACGTTTCAAAACAGCGCACTTCCCATGACTTACCCGTTTGTTACCAACATTTTTTCCTGGTTGTGCTCCTCTTCACTTTCCCAATGTCTTCTCTACACGGTATCGGGTGCACTCTTTCTATTTGCTGCTGTCTTGTATCTGTCTGCTCGGAAGCATCGTTTACCACAAGGAGTGATCCCGGTTTTCGTCTGTCTTACTCTCCTCCTGACACTCCAGCTTAGCACAACACGTATACCTCAGAATACCTTACCAACACACTGTGCAGTGATTGATCGATCCTTTCTTGAACGGTTCAATTCGGTACCCTTTACTGAACAATCGCTTTCTGGGTTCATAATCAATCTCCAACGAAACAATATACTCCCGGTTATTACAAAAACATTCTCAGAATCCTTGGTACAAAAGAGTGTTCTTCTCGTCTTCAATACCCCAACAAAATCTTTCACCTCTGAAGAACTCAGGATCCTTGACACCTACATGCAGTCAGGTGGCATTGTTCTGCTCACGACAGGATTTTTTGATAAACCAGCTGCATCACCGCTGCTCAAACTCTGTGACCTTGACATTGTTGACATACCACTTGGGCCGGTACCAAAACCTTACCTTCACAACACATCTCCTGATGAACAAGAACCACAGTTTGTCGATGCTTGGCCGATCGCCTATACTCCTTCTGATACCATAGAATCGTATTATACCTTCTCGTATGCACAACAAAACTATACCCTCGTTATATTTTCAAGGAGAGGTGACGGTGGTCTGTTACTCATTAGTGATAGTACGTTTCTTTCTGATGCTAACCTTGAATCAATTTATGATTACCATCCAGGGAATATTATTCTTCTCAAAAATATCATTGATGAACTCTTTGCTTACGAGGTGAAACCATGAGATATCTGCTCTGGCCTGCATTCCTTTTTTCTTCATGTAGTCTTCTTTTTTTTATTCCGCTCTACACCTCCATTGATGTTCTCTTTGGTGTGTTCCTCATTCTCTGCAGCATCATTCTTACCACCCTTGCATTGCGGACAACACCACCTTTGTTCATTCCGAAAAAAATTTGTCTGTTCTCCCTTGTTCCTCTGTGCGTTGCACTGCTCATTATACCATTCCCGATAAGTATCGGCGTGATTCTTCTCAGTGGCAGTTTCATCCTTTTTATACTTGGTACTCTGATAAACCAACGAAATCTTCTTTTCCGAGTTGCAACCGGCATCTTTCTCCTTGGACTTATTGTAACAATACAAATAGGATGTACCTCTGTTTTCACCGTCATTGCAGCTCATATCCATCGCATTGACCTACTTTCTCCTCTTATTACCTTTCTATTAAATCTCTTCGGAACACCGAGTACAACCAATAGTGGCATTGTGTATCTTCAAACCATGCACGCACCATACCCGTTTACCACCACGCTTGAAAAACTTGGATTCTATCCATTTGCACTCTATACTCTCGCAGCAGGTATTCTCCTTCTGCTCTTCACCGGAAAAAAACGCATCCTTTCATCCTTCTTCATTTTTATTGGTGTTGGATTTATTTACCTTCTTTTTAGGTATGCAACACTTATTCTGCTCTATGCTCATACCACAGATCTTTCTCTCTTCTGGAACCCGCAAATCACAATACTTTCCTTTATTCCTTTTGCTTTGCTTCTCATGAAGATACTCCCTTTGATTGGTTCGCATCTCAACAGTAACACCTTCAAAAACCAACACTCTATTAAAAAAACCACCGTTACTCTCCTCTCGGTAGTTCTTTGGAGTTTCCTGCTGATACTTGCGGTCACCTACCAAGACCCTGGTTTCAAAAAACAAGGAAGAATTCTCATCGATGAATACCATTCCCAATGGGAAGACTCAACACAAATGGTGAATACCTCCTGGTACGGAGAACTCTCAACCTACAACTATTTCTCATGGATTCAGTATGTATCGTATTATTATGATGTTTCTTACAATGTCAACCATACATTAACCTCAGAACTTCTCAGCACCGTCGACATCCTGATTTTAAAATGTCCAACACAACCCTACCTTGATGAAGAAGTCACCACAGTTCATGAGTTTGTACAGAATGGTGGCGGAGTTTTTCTCATCGGAGATCATACCAATGTCTTCGGCATGAACACCTTCCTAAACCAGATATCAGAACCTCTCGGCATTCGATTCAATAACGATGCGCTCTACCATCTTGAAACTCGAAAACTTACCACCTACACACCACCGAGTGTGCTTGCTCATCCGATCGTTCGTCATATTCCAACGTTTGAATTTATGACGTCTTGTAGTCTTGAACCAACATCGCTTCTCAGTTCGATTACCATGGAAAACATCATGATTGGAACACAGATCATCAGCGAGCCAGGAACCTATGCTACTGAGAATTTTTTCAGATCATCGTTTGGTTCTACAGATTCAAATTACGGGTATTTCGTTCAATGTGCTGCTTTTTCCTATGGTAAGGGCCGTATAGTTGCCTTCACAGATAGTACTGTTTTTTCAAGTTTCTGTGTATTCACCGATGGGTACGCTCCTTTTAGTTTATCTGTTTTTCAATATTTGAACACCGTGAACACCTTTGGTTTTATCCGGTCAATCCTCGTCCTATTATCAATATTCTTCATGGGTGTTTCTCTTTGGATCCTTCGCCATGATGAATTACTCAAAATAATATTCATCTTTGTCTTGATAGCACTTCTAGTCCTATCAAGTACTTTGCCAGTCATAACCATGTATACAACATCGATGTATACACCACCTACTTCACATACTGAGATACCGTGGATTTGTTTTGAACAGGAATATAGCAATGCAACAATTATTCTCCAACCAACACCAAGCTTATACACAGATCCGAATAATTATGGAACCATGTATGTATGGACGCAACGCCTTGGATACATACCAACAGTCAGCTTCTCACTTGAACGGTCAACACAACAATATGATACACTTGTATTCATCAATCCAAACAAACCATTCTCCTTAGAAACTCTTCAACACATCGAACGATTCCTGAACACTGGAGGAACTCTATTGATTTTTGATGGGATTCGTAATCAACACTCAACAACCAATGATCTCATCAATTCCTATGGAATGTCCTTGACTGTTGAAACAAACAGTCTTTTTGTACCGCCTGAGTCATTATCCAATACAACAATCTGTAATGACAGTAGAGTGGTAGTACAACCATATTTAACTATCAAAGGTGGAGAAAAACTCATCGAGAGTGATAATAACAGCAGTTTCTGTTCTCAAATCCGAATCACCAACGAACAGACCAATAGCACAGGAAGAATTATTGTTTTTACCGACAGCTATTGTTTCAGCGATGCAGTTATGGGAAGCCCGTTTACCATGCCAACAGATCATCAACGTCGTGTCTATGCGACTTTGTATTATTTATTAGAGAAAATTCGTGAGGAACATTAACTGTTCTTTCATCGGTTTTGCTCGTCATGCGAAGTATAATCAATAACAATTCTAATACGATGTAAAAGATATGTTGAGGTACTGGGTATGCTTGTTAAGGAGGCAATGACCAAAAAGGTTGTAACTATTGAACATACTGCGACAGTCTTCGATGCATGTATGCTGTATCGTGAAAAAAAAGTTGGCTGTCTTGTTGTCGTTGATGGTGAAAACTGTGTAGGGATTGTCACCGAACGAGACCTCATAGAACGATCCATCTGCATGCGTAGAGATCCTGAAAAAACCTTAGTTAAAGATATTATGTCCTCAGACATTAAAACCGTACATAGTCTTGACCATGTTGATACCGCCTTAGAAATCATGACGCGATATCATATCAAAAAACTCCCTGTGGTCATGGATAATAAAATCGTTGGTATCATCACCGTAACAGATATTTCAAAAACGAAATCTGATCTTTCGAAAAGGTTTATCGAAAGCTGGGTAAAACCAACTTGGAAAGATTAAGTTTACTGGATCTTTCCTTTAGAGGTAGGTAAATGGTTCTTTATGATTATCTATTCGTTTTGCACCGATGCATAAAAAGGCAAATTCGAGATTTTTCACCTGCTGATCAGTTAATCCGGTCCTTCGAATAACCATCTCGTCGTATTCATTAAATATAGTTAATGAGCGTCTCTGTGGATCATAAACAGCTTTCCATAGATAATGACCATGCATCCATACCCAGATATGTACGTTTTTTATCTGCATTACTCTCAACTCTTCTTTTTATTTGATCTGATGGGCAAGGTTTTTTGCTCGTATACCAACAACAAATGATTTCGTGATACATTCGATTTCATATGCCTCTTCGGCAGAGGAGATTTGCCCGACGATTCTCATCACCATTTTTCTCACGTCCTTGATTTCTATTTTCTTGTTTTTCTTTAAAACGTCTTATTGTACACTTCCTACCCAGGTTCTATGACACCTCGTACCAATTTTCCTTTAAACAAAAACGTTTAATTAGCACAGATGCCATTCGTAAAAGGAAGTATTGTTGGGAGAGAATATGGTATATGCAAGGCATCAACCGAGTTGTGATACCTGTTGATCGTTCAGATATCTCACGAATCGCGGTTGAACATGGTGCTCATCTTGCAGAGCTTCTTGGTGTTGAAGTATCAATCATCTCCATTGATGATACCCATCAGTTTATGGCATCACCACTTCTTGAACAAAAAATACGAGGACAACATGAAGCTATCCTTCAGGGATACAAAAAAATGATCGAAGGAAAAGTTATAAAGGTTCAAACAGAAATTATTGTCGGAAGTACTCCTGCTGATGAGATCGTCAAATATGCTCAAGAAGGTGATATCCTTGTTATGGCAACCCGTTCGAAAAAGGGGTTAAATCGATGTGTTCTCGGGAGCGTTTCTGATGAGGTTCTCAAGCGGGTTGACTGCCCCGTCATGATTCTAAAATCAAAAAATCCAGAAGAATATTTCGTATAAAGAAAAAAGGGTAACGAGGAGGAAAAACCTACACAGAGGTTAATCCGCATCAGTATGTTTCTTTTTTTTGTCGCCTTTCACCTTAAAATCAGCATTAATTGTTTTGTCATCTCCATCATCAGGTGAACCTTGCCAACTTTCTTTACTTGCTCCTGATGATGTCTGGTGCTGTTGAGCTTGTTGTGCTGCTTGCTGATACAAGGTTGTTGATGCTTTCTGTAATGCTTCATTGAGCGCTTCTGTTTTCTTTTTAATCTCCTCGATATCATCACCAGTAAGTGCCTCACGGAGTTCTTTCAATCGCTCTTCGATATTCTTCACATCATCAGAGCTAAATTTATCTTTCAGCTCCTTGAGTGTTTTCTCAGTGCTATACACCAAGCTATCAGCAGTATTTCGAACCTCAACTTTTTCTTTCCGTTTTTTATCCTCTGTTTCGTGTTTCTTTGCTTCTTGTTTCATACGTTCGATTTCACTATCTGATAATTTTGTTGAACCAGTAATCCGAATCGATTGTTCTTTTCCAGTTCCAAGATCTTTTGCAGAAACCTTGATAATCCCATCGACATCGATATCAAAAGTAACTTCAATCTGTGGTATCCCCCGAGGCGCTGGGAGAATACCATCGAGATGGAAACGACCAAGACTCTTATTGTCAGCAGCCATTGGTCGTTCTCCTTGCACGACATGGATTTCAACACTGGTTTGGTTATCTGCTGCTGTAGAGAAGATCTTACTTTTCTTCGTTGGAATTGTTGTGTTCCGTTCGATTAACGGTGTTGCCACACCACCAAGTGTCTCGATACTTAACGTTAGTGGTGTTACATCAAGAAGCACGATATCTTTGTTGATATCACCTGCGAGAACTCCTGCTTGAATAGCTGCTCCAAGAGCGACACATTCCATAGGATCAACATCACGTTTCGGTTTTCTTCCGAAAATCTGTTCAACTTTGTTGACCACAATTGGCATGCGGGTCGGACCACCAACAAGCACGATATGGTCGATATCTGATGGTTTCAGTTTTGCATCCTCAAGTGCTTGCCGGCATGGTTTTTCAGTTCGATCAACAATCGGTCCAACCAGTTCTTCAAGTTTTGCTCGTGTAAGTTTTAGTTCTAAATGTTTTGGCTCGTTATTAACTACTGTGATATACGGGAGGTTGATGTCGGTTTGTAAGGTAGTTGACAATTCCATTTTTGCAGTCTCAGCTGCTTCAAGAAGTCGCTGTAATGATTTTGGGTCTTTTCGAAGGTCAACGCCGTGTTCTTTTTTGAATTTTTCAGCCATATAGTCAACAATGGCTTTATCCATGTCTGAACCGCCAAGTTGTGTGTCACCATTTGTTGAAAGGACTTCAAAGACACCATCGCCGACTTCCATGAGCGTTATGTCAAATGTTCCACCACCAAGATCATAGACTGCGATCTTATGATTTCCTTCTTTGTCAAGACCATACGCAAGTGCTGCGGCTGTTGGCTCGTTGATAATCCGTCGTACGTTAAACCCAGCGATTTTTCCTGCGTCTTTGGTTGCCTGTCGCTGGTCATCGTTGAAATATGCGGGAACAGTGATAACTGCATCGGTAACCGGTTCTCCAAGGAATGCTTCTGCATCTTTTTTGATTTTCTGTAAAATAAACGCTGATATCTGCTCTGGAGTATATGTTTTTCCGCGTATGGTTACTTTTTCACCTCGTCCCATCTTTCGTTTTATCCGCTGGATGGTTCCTTCAGGGTTCATAACTGCTTGTCTTTTCGCTGCTTCACCGACAAGCATTTCTCCATCTTTTGTAAAGGCAACAACTGATGGAAAATATGGTTGTCCTTCAGCACTTTTAATAATTGCTGGTTTTCCAGCCTCAATATATGCTACTTCAGAGTTCGTTGTTCCTAAATCAATTCCTACAATTCTGCCCATAGTTCTTTCCCTCCTGTTGAGATTGTTCTGTTTTTTTATTGACGACGACCTGTGATGGTCGGAGGAGTTTATCACCAAGGAAATATCCTTTTTTTACTTCGTCAACGATCATTCCATCAGCACAGTCGTGTTTTTCAACAGTTGTAACCGCATGATGAATAGTATGATCAAAGGTTTTTCCTTTACAGTCTATACATCTAATATTTTCTTGTTGGAATATTTTTTCAATATTGCTCAGGATTAATTTCAATCCTTGCTTTGGGTCAGGATCTACATAAGCTTTTTGGAGGAGCTCATGGAGATCGAGTAATGTGATGAGGTACTTTTTTTTGTTTTCTTCATCCCTATTTTGGCATTCTTTTTCCATGCGTTTCTGAGCATTTTGCATATCTGCATATGCTCGGAGAAGCTGCTCTTTTTTTTCGGTTAGTTCTTGGTTTAAACGAGCGATCTCTTCTTCATATTTTTTCATTTTTATTTGTAAGGATGAACCGGATACTGTTTTCTTTTTTTCACTTGGAGTTTTTGTTGTCATAGATCAAAAAATAGAAAAAAAAGAAAAGAAAGTTATAGATGTTTTTTGCTGTTAGTAGTCCTCGCCACCCATTCCGCCCATTCCACCGCCGCCTGGTGGCATGCCACCTGGTCCACCGGGTGCAGGGCTACCGCCTTTTGCTGCAATGACATCATCGATTCGTAAGATCATCGTTGCAGTTTCTGAGCTTGTTTTGATTTCATTGACGCTGACGCGGAGCGGTTCGATGACATTCAATTTCAGCATATCTCCAACTTTTCCGTTGATTACATCAATACCGGCATATTTGTTTCCTTTTTTGTGTTCTCGGCGGATTTCAAGCATCATGTCAATTGGGTCGAGACCTGCGTTTTCTGCGAGCGTTTTTGGAACTATTTCAACAGCATTTGCAAACGCTTCGATTGCCATTTGCTCTCGGCCACCAACAGAGGGAGCATAATCTCGTAATGCCATAGCAATAGCGGTTGCTGCGGATCCACCACCAGTTGTCATTTTGCCGTCTTCAATCGCTACTTTAACGACAGACAGTGCATCATGGAGTGCGCGTTCAAGTTCATCAACAATATGTTCAGTTCCGCCACGAATAAGGATCGATACTGCCTTGGGATTTTTGCAGTCGGTGACAAAGGTCATTTTGTCATCGCCGATTTTTTTCTCTTCAACAAGACCGGCATTTCCAAGATCTTTTGCAGTGAGATCATCGAGTTTTGCTACGATGCGCGCGCCGGTTGCTTTTGCAAGTTTCTCCATATCGCTTTTCTTTGCGCGTCGTACCGCATAGATACCTTCTTTTGCAAGGAAGTGCTGCGCGAGATCGTCAATTCCTTTCTGACAGATGAGAACATTTGCTCCACTCTTTTTAACTTTTTCAACCATTTTTCGAAGCATTGATTCCTCTTCATCAAGGAATGCTTGGAGCTGCGTTGGATCATTAATTTCGATTTTTGCATCAACTTCTGTTTTTTTGACTTCAAGCGCTACATCGACGAGTGCAATTTTTGCATTTTTGACTTGTTTTTCCATACCTTCATGGACGCGTTCTTTGTCAAGGATGATACCTTTAATGATTTCTGTGTCTTGGATAGAACCTCCTTGTTTTTTCTGGATTTGGATATTGTCCAGATCAACAACGTTCTTTCCACTGCTATCTTTCTCAACAACACTAGTTACTGACTCGACAACAATATCTGCGAGTAGTTCTCGAGCTGAACTTGCTCCTTTACTTGCAATTGATGTCATAGCGATATTTTTTAAGGTTTTCTTGTCGTCAGCTTTGATTGGTATAGCTAGTTTGTTAAGTGTTTCAATCGCTTTTTCAGCGGCTAGACGATATCCTCCGCAGATGACGGTTGGATGAATGTTTTGGTCTAATAGATCAGCCGCAGATTTGAGGAGTTCTCCTGTGAGAATAACTGCAGTTGTTGTTCCATCTCCGCATTCTTCATCTTGGCTTTTTGCGACTTCAACAATCATCTTTGCAGCAGGGTGTTCGACATCGATTTCTTTAAGTATTGTTGCGCCATCATTTGTTACAACAACATCGCCCATAGAGTCAACGAGCATTTTATCCATTCCTTTTGGACCCAAGGTTGATTTAACTGCATCAGATATTGCTCGTGCTGCCATGATGTTATTGTTTTGTGCGCCTTTGCCTTTTTCTCGTTTTGTGCCTTCTTTTAATATAATTATTGGTTGTTGACCTCCGGCCATCATAATTTTTTACCTCCATATATTGTTAAAAGTAGTACCGGAATATAATCACTTCTATATAAATGTTTCTCTTTTTTGGGCTACATCCCGAAATGAATCCATAAATTCAGCATAACGTCTCATTTTGCTGTGAGAATCACGCACAGCAAACAGAAAAAATCATAATTCAACAAGCTTTTTTACAGATTTTTTCAACA